>JBBTTN010000151.1:0-12086 GCA_038064235.1 Patescibacteria group bacterium | reverse complement strand
ACCCCGCTTTGTCCGTTTCTTCTGATTCCGAATTTTGGCGGAGGAGGTGAGATTCGAACTCACGATACCCTTTCGGATATTCCGCTTTTCAAGAGCGGTGCGTTAAACCACTCTGCCACTCCTCCGAGAATTATCATACTGATTTTTTGGCAAAACACAAAACATGCTAAAATAATTTTATGAATCAGGATAAAATTGAACTTGGAAAATATCGCCACTATAAAACAGGGAATGAATATGAAGTAATCGGCATGGCACATCATAGCGAGACACTGGAACCACTCGTGGTTTATCGCGCACTTTATGAATCAAAAGATTTTGGTTTAAACGCCATCTGGGTTCGACCACTCAAAATGTTTACGGAAAAAGTAATGCGAGATGGGAAGAAAATGAAACGGTTTGAAAAGATCGCCTGATATCCATGCTATGATCAGCTAATGGGAAGATACGCTTTTATTGATGTTCAAAATACAGAAAGTACCACTAACCAACTTCTGGGTTTTGAAATTGACTGGCACAAATTGTACGCTCATCTTAAAGAGAGGTGGGAGTGTGAAAAAATATTCTTTTACTCTGGAATTCAAAATGGAGATAATAAAAAAATTATTGAACACCAGAAACTTTCGGAATTAGGTTATATTGTTCGCACTAAACTTTATTTTATATACAAAAACCCAGATCAGATTATTAAAACTTCTTGCCCCAAGTGTAAAACGGAAATAACTCACAAAATTAATAAAGGAACTAAATGGAAATCCAACTGTGATGTAGAATTTTCGGTTGACGCGGTGAACCACATGGTGGAAGATGCGGAATATTTATTTTTCACTGGTGATGGAGACTTTGAATATCTTATTCGAGACGCTGTAGAAAATAAAATTAAAGTTTATATCGTTTCCAGCGCCAAGAAAATTAAAACTGGACCACGTTATTTTATATCGAGGCTCTCATCTAAATTGAGAAATCTAGTAGCAGAAAAGAGAAAAAGTATCTTTTTTATAGAAATTAATGATTGGAAGATGAGAATAAAAAAGGATAATCAAACAAAGGAAAACGCCGTACAGGCCGGCGTTTTCTAATGACAATATCTAGTATAAACGATTATAAAAACAAGTCAAATTTTTTGGTTAATGCTATAATCAGCTAATGAAATTTGATTTTAGTAAGAGTTTAGTGCCGGAGGATTACATTAAAGCCTCACTTCGTAAATTGGCTACCTATCGCGAAGAGCTTAAAGAAATCGCCCACTCGCCACTTTATCTGGCGCCGGAATCTTCACTCTTTCTTCCACATCACGCCGAGCAATTAAAAAGTGTGCGCGAAACGCTCACGGCGCTTAGCGGTAATTTAAAGTTGGTGATTGTGATTGGGATTGGCGGTTCCTCGCTCGGCGCCAAAGCGGTTTACGACGCCGTTTTTGGTCATTATGATGACCTCACGCCCAACCGCTTCCCCAAACTCCATTTTTTAGAAGCGCCAGACGAAAAGGAAATTGAAAAATTAGTAAATTATGTTCGCGTTGAAAAATTTTCCGAGTCCGAAATTTTAATCAATGTTATCAGCAAGTCCGGCGTCACCAAAGAAACGCTAACTAATTTTGAATTATTAATTTCTAACCTCACTTCCACTCTTCCGCAAATTAATAAGCGGGTTGTTATTACTGGGGATAACGATTCCCCTCTGGTTTTAGAAGCGAATAAAAATAAACACCAAACTTTAATAATTCCACAAACGGTCGGCGGACGATTTTCAATTTTTTCCGCCGTGGGGTTGCTCCCGTTACTGGCTGCGGAAGTGGATGTGGAAGGAATGCTCGCTGGCGCGCGGGAAATGCAAAGTGAGTGTTTGGGTGATAATGAGGAAAATCCCGCTTCACTAATGGCAATTTTCCACGCTTATCATTTGGAACAAGGCAAAAATATTCACGACACTTTTAGCTTTGATAGCGCTTGGGAAACTTTAGGCAAATGGTATCGGCAACTTTTGGCGGAGAGTATTGGCAAAGACGGCAAAGGCATCACGCCCACCGTCTCCATCGGCCCTAACGATCTCCACAGTGTCGCCCAACTTGAGCTCGGCGGACCAAAAGATAAAACTACTTTATTTTTATTGAACGAAGCTAATGAATTTAATTTACCAATTTTTAACGGGGTGGAAACCGCTTACAAAACTCATCAACTGCCGTTTGTAAAAGTAATAATGGAAAATAATCCCCAAGAACTTGGCGCCTATCTAACCTGGCGAATGATTGAAATTATGCTGTTAGGCAAACTGCTTGGCATCAACGCGTTTAATCAACCCGATGTGGAAGATTATAAATCCCGTTAGAAGCGTGGCTTCTAACGGGATAAACATGCTATTATTTAATTATAAATAATATGGAACAAGAATTAATTGAGTGGCAAGCGTGGGAACATAATGAGGGCGAACCGCGAACCTTGCGCTGGTTTGCGTGGATTGGCGGTGGCGCTTTAGTGTTAATAATTATCGCTTTGTTGGCGCAAAACTTTTTACTCGCGATAATTTTGTTGGTGGGCACCGCCGCGGTGTTGGCGCATCACGCCCGAGCGCCCGAGTTGATTAACTTTGCCCTCTCACCTAAAGGCGTGCGTGTGGGTAATCGGCTTTATCCTTATCGCGAGCTTAAAGCCTTCTCGCTTTCCGAACCCGAGGAGCGCTCCGAACTCCGGCTACACTCCGATAAAATTCTTTTGCCTCATATTACGATTCCGCTTGAGGACCAAGTTGACCCGAGCGCCGTGCGCGGTTACCTCCTTGCCTATTTGCCCGAAGAAAGGCATGATGAGAATCTGATCGAGAATCTGATTAGATTTCTTGATTTGTAAACAAATAAGGCTCCCGTAGCCCCGACGTAGTAAGTCGGGGTCCCGACAAGACGTCGGGATTCAATGGTAAGATAGGTAGTTGCCCAAGGCTCCCGTAGTTCAATGGATAGAACGCGAGATTGCGGATCTCGCGATATAGGTTCGATTCCTGTCGGGAGCAAAAATGAACGAAGTGAATTTTTGCTCCCGAAGCGAGGGAGACCGAGTGGTCATTATTTAGTTATCTTTTAAATTTTTATAAGATGATCAATACAACAAAAATATTAAATCGTAAAAACAAAGGAAATAAATCCTACTACTTGAAACAATTTTCTGATAGCCAATATGTAATTTATGAAAATAGCAAAGTACAGGATGAGGCTGATTTTTCAAATCAAGATTGGAAATTTAATAACGAGGAAAAAGCGAGAGAGTTTTTCGATAAACTATAAAAACAAATTCTTATAAAAAATATAACCGCAGAGATACATAGGCAACGAAAAAGGCTACCCCTATTAAAAATAATCCCCACAAAATAAATTTCGGTCTAATACCAGTAATATCTCGTTTTATATATCCTTCAGCAATTTCATAGGCTTCCTGGTTTTTAATCTCATTCTTTGATAAATAAAAAATTGGAATTATAGACAGAGCAATAATTATAATACCAAGCACATAATGACCGTCACTTATACTTAGTGTCAAAGCACTACCCAAAAAAATATAGAATAACCCTCTAGCCAATAGAATCATTGTTACAGCAGAAATTTTTGAATCTTTTTCTTCCATTTGGTAATTCTATCATATGTCTAGTCACACTCCCGATCGTGAAGTTTCAGTCCACATATTAACATTCCAAAAACCCTTATGGTGTCTTACTCAACAAAATGGGTGTGTTATACTAATAAGTATGAATCTAGTAGAAATTAAAAATAAAGTGACTCCCATTTTGCAAGAATATGGGATCAAAAAAGCCTCGGTGTTTGGCTCTTTTTCTCGTGAAGAAAATCGGTCAGATAGCGATGTTGACCTTTTAGTAGAACTCGGTAAACCCCTGGGTTTATTCGCTTACTCCAAACTGATTCGGTTAATGGAAGAATCATTGGGTCACAGGGTTGATTTGGTTACTAATAAAAGTTTAAATAGATTCGTTCGACCATACGTGCTTCCAGAATTAAAAATAATCTATGAAGGATGACAAAGTCTACATTGACCAAATTCTTGATTCAGTAAACAAAATTGAAAAATTTGTTGATAGTTTTGATAAGGAAAAATTTCTCACTGATCAGAAAACTCAAAGCGCAGTTATCATGCAATTAGCATTGATTGGTGAAATTTCAAAGAAAATTTCCGTTGACACAAAATCAAAAATTGATCTTCCGTGGAAAGATATCGCCGGTTTCCGAGATCGAGCAATCCATGACTATTTTGAAATTGATCTTGAAGTGGTTTGGAACACCATAATTGAAGATATCCCAATACTTAAAAAAGCTTTATTGATAACTAATTAATTTTTTGACCCCGCCCACTCATTATGCTAGTTTGATAAACAGAAAGGAGGTGATCAAAATGATCATCAAGCATGGTACATATAGAATGGCGCTGATTTTTGATAGTTTTGTGATAAAAATTGCAAAAGTTCACGCGCTTTTGGCGATCATTAAGTTGATTAGTTGGGCAAAAAAAGGACGGCTTAGACAAAATTTTAGCTTATCTTTCGGATCTTTTAATGGCCCAAGAGAATGGTTAGTAAAAGGGATTCTTGAAAACTGGCACGAATTCTCATTTTGTATTTTTGAGGATAATAGGTTCATCATGCCAACCTACTTCTCCTTTTTTGGTTTGTTTAATATCCAAAAAAGAGGCTCCTTGTCAAAAATAAGCCTCAGAGATTTAGACAGATTATTTCTGCCGATTCTTGGCAAGAAATTTTATAGATCCCACCATTGGTCCAATCCCGACAATTTTGTTTTGGACGAATTTGGCCACATCAGAATGTGTGACTACGGTTCTCCCAAAACAAAGCAAGAAGTCTCGTGTCATGTGGACGAACTTTGTCTTACTATCATCACCTAAATCCCCCTCCCCCGCCGACGCTTGCGTCCGGTGGGGGTTTTTTTACATTAATTCTTTTAACTACTTCGTTTTAGTTTTAATCGTCTCGGCGACAAATTTGGCAGCGTTGGATTTTTTGCGCGCTGCGGTATTTGGTTTAAGAATTCCGCGCTTCAAGGCTTTATCAATCGCTTGGTAAACGCCAGCGAGGTCGCCTTTGCCTTTTTTAAAATCTTTAATCGCTTCTTTGTAAGTATTTTTGCGGAGCTCGTTAAACGCCCGTTTGTTGGCGGAATTTTTTAACGCTTTTTTGGCTGATTTGGTAATTGGCATAAGTTTTAGGAGTATACATTAACTGGAGAAAAAGACAACAATGCGTTATGATGAGCCAATGATTAGACATTTAACTGGGCAAGTGCTGGAAACTACAGAAAAAATGATTGTTCTTGAGGTTGGTGGCGTGGGCTATCAAATTGCCGTCACTCCCGAAGTTAAAAATTTGCTGGCGAAGCAAAAAGAAAAAGTCAGTCTTCACACTTACTTGGCCGTGCGCGAAGATGCTTTAGACCTTTATGGTTTTATGGATAAAAAAGATTTACGTTTGTTTGAATTATTAATCTCGGTTTCCGGTATCGGGCCCAAAGGCGCGCTCGGCATTCTCTCGCTCGCTTCAAGCGCTACGCTTTATCAATCAATTATTTCTGGTAATTTAGAACATCTTACTAATATCTCCGGCATTGGTCGCAAACGCGCCGAAAAAATTATTTTAGAATTGAAAGATAAAATCGTGGGCGCGAGCGATAATGGGAGTGAGGAAATTAATGAGTCGCTAAAAAATGAATCGGAAGCAATCCTCGCCCTGCGGGCGCTCGGTTACACTTTGACGGAAAGTCGCGACGCCTTAAAAAAACTTCCCGAAGGTCTTGACACCAAAGCGCGGATCAAAGAAGCCCTGCGTAGTTTAGGGAAATAATTATGGAATCATCAACAAAGTTAGAAAAAGTTTTAGCTTTCGGACGTAAAATAATTCCCCGCTCGATTTTTATCTTCGCCCAACCAATTTATCATTACTTGCTCACGCTGGTGGGCGCGATTTATTATCGCTATCCGGCGCGGAAGTTAAAGGTGATTATGGTTACCGGCACTAAGGGCAAGTCTACGGTGGCAGAAATTGTGAACGCCATTTTGGAAGAAGCGGGAAAAGAAACGATTATTTCCAACACCATCCGTTACAAAATCCCGGGCCGAGATGAACCAAATAAATTTAAAATGACCGTGCAAGGGCGCTGGTTTTTACAAAAACTTTTAGCCGACGGTTTAAAGGTTGGCGCCACTCACGCGGTGATTGAAATGACTTCCGAGGGCGTCAAACAATTCCGTCATAAATTTTTAAGTCCCGATGCGCTCATTTTTACCAATCTCTCGCCCGAGCATATTGAAGCGCACGGTTCGTATGAAAATTATCGCACCGCCAAATTAAAAATCGCCCGCGAGTTGGAACACTCCAGCAAGCCCAACAAAATGATTGTGGTTAATGGTGACGATAAAGAAGCGGAGAAATTTTTAGCTATTAAAGTGCCAAACAAACTCGCCTTCAATTTAAGCCACGCCACCCCTTGGTCAACGACCACCGATGGTGTCTCGTTAACAGTGGAAAAAACTAAATTTAATTCCAGTTTGCCGGGGTTATTTAATATCTATAATTTACTGGCAGGAATTGTGTGGGCGCGACATTCGGAAATTGCTCCGGAAATCATTGCCCGCGCCATTAAAAAGTTGAATTTAATTCGCGGTCGGATGGAGGTGGTGATTGCTTCACCTTTCCGTGTCATTGTAGATTACGCGCACACTGCCGACTCGCTCGCCAAGGTTTACGAGGTTTATAAAAAAGAAACAAAAATTTGCGTGCTTGGTAATGCCGGTGGGGGCAGGGATAAATGGAAACGACCGGTAATGGGTTCTATTGCTAGCCAATATTGTGAGCAAATAATATTAACTAACGAAGACCCGTATGATGAAGACCCACGCGCGATTGTGGATGATATGGCGCGTGGAATTAAAAAAAATAATTATCAAATAATTATTGACCGCCGTGAAGCCATCCGAACAGCGTTAAAAATGGTCAAGCCTGGCGAAGTGATTATCATCACCGGCAAAGGCACGGACCCATACATTATGGAAGCCAATAATACAAAAACCCCATGGGATGACGCCGAAATTGTTAGGACTGAATTTTCTAAACTTTTCCCTAATGAAGCTAGAGAAGCTTAAGAAGCTATTTAATACATGCCAGAATTACCTGAAGTTGAAACTTTAAGAAGAGATTTGGAGCGCGTGGTGATAGGTAAAACCATTTCTCACGCGGAATTTTTGTGGCCAAAAAGTCTGCGCGACATTACCTTAAAAAAATTTAACGCACAAATCAAAAATAAAAAAATTATGGCGATTGGTCGTCGCGCAAAGATTTTGAGTTTTGAACTTGAAAACGGCGCACGGCTGGCGGTGCATTTAAAAATGACCGGACAATTAATTTACATTCCCCGAGGAGTCGCCCCGAGAGGTCTTGCCTTGGCGGGTTTTAAGGCAAGTCCTCGCGGGATTGTTTCCGGAGGTCACCCGGGCAATCCAACTAAACATACCCGGATAATCTTTCATTTTACCGACGGCGCCAAACTTTATTTTAATGACCTGCGTAAATTCGGCTGGTTAAAATTAATTTCAAATGCTGATTGGCAAGGGTTCACCGCTCACCTTGGTCCCGAGCCATTAGAGAAAAATTTTACCCAAAAATATTTTAACGAAACTTTAAATCGTTACCCCAAAAGAAAAATTAAGCAGTTACTTTTGGACCAAACTTTAATTTCAGGGATTGGCAACATTTACGCTGATGAAAGCCTTTTCCTCGCTCAAATTAAACCAAGTCGGGTAGTTAAAAAAATAATTAAAAATGAAAAAGTTAAACTCTACCAAGCAATCAAAAAAATTCTAGCGTTGGCAATTACCAAAGGTGGCACTTCAATTCGTGATTACCGTCGGTCTGATGGTAAACTAGGTAACTTTGCTAAATATCTAAAAATATATAATCGCAGTGGCGAGAAGTGTCTCAAATGCGCTACACTAATAACGAAAGTAAAACAAAATGGTCGGGGCACCCATTACTGCGCTACTTGCCAAAAATAAAAATGTTTAAAAAAGAAAAATTAATTGATTGGGCTTTAGTAATAGTTTTTGTTGGTTTAATTTTTTTGCTTGGCAATAAACCCCAAAGTCCGGTAATTATTGAGTGGTCAAACACTGGCGATTATTTAACCATAAAATTAGCAAACGAAATAACCACACCATTAAAACTCTCAGGACTGAAACTTGAATTTGAGAAAAAACAAATTGTGATCCCCGATGGCGCTCCGACTTTTATTTCAGGCCAAGTTAATAACCTTGAACCAATTTGGCTTGCCCTTAAAGAAAAAATTATTATAAACCTCGGCTGGTCGCCGGTGGGAGTGAGTTTTAAAGAAAATCTTTGTAGCGGTTATTTAGCGGAAACTCAAAGTTTTATTCCAAAATTTAACGACGCCTGTCCTCGACAGTCTCCACCCGCAGGTTGTGAGGCGGAATTTGATAGTATTCCCAAATGTGTCAGCCCAATTAAAATTAACCGCGACTTCACCCCCCTTTGTTTGGAAGCGGTATTAAAACTTAATTACAACGACTGTTTGGCAGAAAATTTTAATCAAAAAAACTTTTTCGGTCCGTGGCGAATTTATTTAAATCTGGAAAATGATTTTGTGGTAGACAAAAAGAAAGAAATTAAACTAGTGCTTGAATAAATTAAAGACAAAAATCCCAAAGGCTACCGACACATTAAGCGACTCCTTACGCCCGCGCATCGGGATCTCGGCAATAATGTCTACTTTATTTAAAATACTTTTTTCTAAACCACTTACTTCATTACCCACGATTATAGCAACCCTGCCTTTTGGTTTTATTTTTTTATAATCCACAGAATTTGGAGCTTGTTCAAGAGCAATGAGTTGGGTAGTCCCGACGCTTCGGTCGGGATCCCGACCTTGCGTCGGGACTTTTAGCTTCGTTAGTAATTTAAGTAAATCAGTTGCAGCTTCCCATTCTACAAAATCCTCTGCCCCTAATGATGTTTTAATTAATTTTTTATTTACTCTACCAAAACGGTCAAGGGGCGCCGGCGTGTAGCCGGTTAAATAAATTTTGCTCACGCCCGCGCTCTCAGCGGTGCGAAAAATACTGCCGACATTTTCAGCGCTACGAACATTATGAATTATCACCACGATTTCTTTTTTCATCAGTCGCTATGCTACAATAACCGAATGTTCAACTTTTTTCCAGAGCTTTTAAACTATGACTTTTTTGCGCCCACGATCCTCCGTTTGGCTTTAGGGGGAATTTTAATTTACGAAACGATAAAAATTTTGCAAGCGGAAAATATAAATTGGTTGTTAAAAATTTTAAATATCATCGGCTTTTTATCCGGGCTCTTAATTATTCTTGGACTTTACACGCAAATCGTGGCACTCGTCGTAATCGCCCGAACACTAATCAGCCATGAATCCAAAGCGCAAAAAATTCTCATCACCGCCATCGCCCTCTCCCTCCTCCTCACCGGTGCCAGCGCCATCGCCTTAGATTGGCCACTATAAAATATAATAACTATCTTTTCCAACCGCTAAGGCAAACTCTCACAAACTTCCCCATCCTTATCTCGATCTAATTGGTGAATATCATTATTGGTTCCACCGCAGGCGAGAAAGGCTGTTTGCGCTTCGACCTGTGTTATGAAATCAGAACAGTTGTAAGCGTTGCGGGAACAAATATATTTACCGTCTGGAGTTGGCGGACTTACAGTTTGTTGAGTATTTGCTGGAGTGGTGGAGGTCGGTTTGATGAGACAAACCCCATCCGCCCACAACCCTTTTTTTACCTCCCTAGATTCTTTTTCAGCTTGCTTGAATTCAGCTTGATATTTATACGGCAGATTGTAGGTATATTCGTAAGCGTAACCTTGCTCAATCATCAGTTTATTGAAATTGGTACCATCAGGTAGAAAAACATAACGCAGAAGTCTCTGATATTTATCGAGTTCTCCTTGTGTTGGGTCGACTTCTAATTTTACCTGTTTGCCTTTTAATAATTCCTTGGCTTTATTGGATGCTTCATTACCAAAACATTCTACTGGTTTGCGGGGGTCAACCGTTTCAGGCGTGTTGATACCAATGAGGCGGAGAGTTTTACTAACCCCGTCCTTACTCACTGTGATCGTGTCACCATCAATCACTTTTACCACTTGGTAGAGATCGGCTGTTTCTGTTGGGGTCAGAGGTGCTATTGAAGTTGTGAGAGCAGAAACTATAATACCAGTTTGGTTCTCGGGTGCGATTAGTTTTTCTGAACCAAGATTGACCACCATCAACACCAAAACAAGGGCGTAAATTACCCAAGCCCACCAACGGAAATGCCATTTAAAAATCATTGCCCCATAATACTCTTAATTACTTGCATAGCCATACTTGGCTCGCATGGGGACGGTATTGTTTCGTCAAACATGCTATAATAGATGAATGGAAAAAAACACTTTGTGTTTACCCCTTGAAATACTTGATATTTATGAGATAGTTTGCTAAATTAGCAATATGGCTAAATTAGTGAACTGGCATCTTTTTGAGTCAAAAATGAAAGAGAAGAGGCTTCTCCTTTTCTCTGCTCTTGATGTTCGCAAAGTGTTTTCTCTCTCTAAAATTGCCACAACCTTTTTGCTACACCGTTATGCCAAAAAAGAATTTATTATCCGCGTTAAGCGAGGTTTGTATGTCTTTCCAGATGCCTTACCCCCAGAGTTATTTATTGCTAACAAGTTGTACGAACCATCCTATGTCTCCTTAGAGTTTGCTCTCTCGTATCATCGAGTGATACCGGAAACAGTTTATGAAATTACTTCGGTTGGGCCCAAAGCAACCCGCCGTTTTGAATCTTTGAATAAGATATATTCTTACCGTCGTATTACTAAAAAGGCCTTTACCGGATACACTGCACAAAAGCAAAAGGGTTTTAGTTTTGTTATTGCTGATGCGGAAAAAGCTTTTGTGGATGCGCTTCATTATCGACTTCTTGATGGCCGGAAACCGATCAACCGTTTTGATAAAAGTAAAATTAATCCAACAAGAGCTCTTAAATACGCTGAGATGTTCAGAAATCCGAAACTTATTGGCATTGTTAAAACAACCCTAAAATGATTACTGTTGAAAATATTGAGAGACTAGCTAAGCAATACAAAATGAGCATTTTCCCTAATATCGTTCGCGAGTATTTTCAACACGTCTTTTTGGAAAATTTATACAAGCTACCTGAAGCAGAGCGTCTGTTGTTCAAAGGTGGGACCGCTCTTCGAATTATATACGGGAGTCCTCGTTTTTCTGAAGATTTAGATTTTTCATTCTTTGGAGTTCGGCCATACGAAACAAAAAAAGCTGTTGAAGGTTTATTTATAAAAGTACTGGCTTCTATCGAGCAACTCGGTGTTCATGTTGAGCTCGGTGACAAATCAAACTCTACAAGGAGGGGGGAGGGGTACTTTGGAGTAGCAACATTTAAGATGTTTGACTATCAACCGATTGGAGTAGAGATCAACATTTCTGGCCGAAACGGTCGTGATATTCGTGGGGAGGTTGATAGTGTTTCTAATGATTTTGTTGCTACTTATACGGTCATTCATCTGCCCCAGCAAGATTTGGTCGAAGAAAAAATTTTCGGGGCATTACGAGAACGCAAGAAACCACGCGACTACTACGATTTATATTTTATGATGCGACGAGGCATGCTTTCCCCAGAACAAAAGAAGAAACTAGCAGAAGTAAAAGAAGAAATTATTTCTGAAATTAGTCGGATAAATTTTCAAACAGAATTAGGAGCATTTTTGCCAATCGACCAACAAAGTATTATTCGTGATTTTCCAAAAACACTTTCCGGAGAGATGAAACGTCAACTAGCATTGCCATAATAAACAAGAAGAGAGTTTATTATCCCCCGTATGTCAAAGCGCTATCTTACTAAAGATACTGAAAGTATTACTTCCTAAAAGAAATTAGCAGATAATGAAATTATTGCACCTAAAACGGCAACAATCGCAGACCCAAACGCGATATTTCGATTATCTTTTTGCAATAATTGATCAATTAC
>JBBTTN010000150.1:0-1150 GCA_038064235.1 Patescibacteria group bacterium | reverse complement strand
TGGCATTAGTTGAGAGTTTTCGGCAGGAATTTCCTGCCGAGTCTCCTATCTTTTTAAATGCTGATCACACTTACACATTTGAGCGCGTGAAGGAGGCGATTGATGCCGGTTATGATGCAGTAATTTTTGATGGGAGCAAATTGCCATTTGAAGAAAATGTTGCCGAAACCAAAAAATGCGTGGATTACGCGCGAGCTTCGGGGCGTGATGTTTTGGTGGAAAGCGAAATTGGTTACATCGGCACCTCGTCAAAAATTTTAAACAAATTGCCGGAGGGCGTGAGTTTGGTGGAAAAAGATTTGCCGACTGCCGAGGAAGCAAAGCAATTTGCGCGCGAAACGGGCATTGATCTCTTGGCGCCGGCGGTGGGCAATATTCACGGAATGTTTAAAGTGGGTGGCGATCCCGCTTTGCAAATTGATTTGATTAAAAAAATTAGCGAGGCGACGGGTTTGCCACTTGTGCTCCACGGCGCTTCGGGTAATACTGACGCTGATATCAAAGATGCGATTCAAGCTGGCGTGGCAATCGTGCATGTAAATACCGAACTACGCGTGGCTTACCGCGATGGCCTTAAACTTTCATTGCAAGAATTTCCGGATGAAGTCGCGCCTTACAAAATTCTCAAACCCGCTCTGGCGGCGATGCAAAAGGTGGTAACAGCAAAACTCAAATTATTCAATGGACTCAGCTGAAAAAATAAAAAGTTTTTTTAAGGGTGAGGTGCATACGGAGGCGGAAGTTTTGGAATCACACAGTCGCGATGCGAGTTTACTGAAAGTGATGCCGAAGGTGGTAGTGTTCCCGAAAGACGCGGATGATATTTCTAATCTGGTGAAATTTGTGGTAGGGGAGAAAGCGAGTGACGCGAGCCTTTCCATCACCGCGCGCGCGGCGGGCACTTGTATGTCTGGCGGTTCTTTAAACGAATCAATTATTCTTGATGTTTCTAAATTTATGCAAGGGGTGAAGGAAGTTGGCGCGGATTTTGCCACTACTTTACCCGGTACTTTTTACCGCGATTTTGAAAAGGCAACATTGGCAAAAGGTTTGATTATGCCGTCTTTTCCAGCGTCAAAAAATTTATGCGCTGTGGGCGGAATGGTGGCAAATAACGCGGGCGGTGAGCGAAGTTTAGCTTATGGTAAAA
>JBBTTN010000149.1:0-7003 GCA_038064235.1 Patescibacteria group bacterium | reverse complement strand
CGCCAATCATACTCGCCGAAGTTAAAATAAAAAAAGAAAAAGAAAATAAAAAAATCCAAGCTACAAGCTACTTTTTTGGTCAAAGGAAACAGCGGGAGGGGCGGCAACCGATAACCGGGTTGGAGTACCCCAGCGCACTGGCGTCCACACCGAGCCGACCACTGTCCGGGTTCCAGTAGGCGTAGACAACCTGAGCGCCGACCTTTGACCTCGGTAACCAAGTGGCGCCTTTTTCATCTAAATGTTCACCAGTTTCTTCAAAAAACACTCTTTGAAGGATAGCATATTCTTCAATCGTCATCCCTTCTTCTACTTTGAAGCTCCCGGCTTTTTTGCCAAGAGTTTCCTTTAGTAGTGGTAGAGTTTCTTTTGAGTCGTAGAGATTAATAGCGTTATTTTTATGAACCAGAATAAGTCTATTTTTTGAAGAACGAGCGTCAGAAACAATCTCAGTCTTTTTCACACCCCAATAAGTTGGCTCACCAACCGTGCCATCTTTTTTCTTATAGCCTTTAGTCATTTCCTTATCAAAAGCATCATCTAGTTTAATATTACCCGGGATAATAAGAAGTTTATCAAAACCAAACTCTTCAATTTGCTCTTGCATCGCCATTCTATTTTCTTCCCAAATAGTTTGCATCCGTTCTTCAAAATCAACGGGGATTTCCAAACTGTGTTTTTTGTAAAACTCCATTGCCAAATCAAGCTTTTCTGTAAAATCTATTTCAATTATTTCTTTTACCTCCTTGCCCTTTTCGTCTTTGTAAATATATTCAGCGGAAATTGTAGATTCAAAAGTCTCACCTAAAAACTCTTTCTTGCTTTTTCGCAAAGCCACCTTCATCGCTTTGATTTCTGCTTCAGTTTTTTCTAATAACTTTTCCGCTTCTATTTTCTCTTTTGACCCTTCTACACTTTTAGGTTTAACGCCTTCTTTTTTCTTTCTATCTTTCAAACCTTTTCTATTTGAATCTTCTGGTGGTTTAAAGTCTAGTTTGGCAATCTGCTCCTCCATCATCGCCCTCTCTGTTGAGTCAACAATCATACCGGTATAAATAATCTTTACTGCTTCTTGAAAAGCCTCCGGCAAATTGGTAAAAATACCGTCTTCCCAAAAAACCGAGACTTTCTTGATCACCCTCTTTAAATAATCAATATCTTCAAATTTAAAATCTTGAGCAACACCAACACCGATTCGGTTGTTTCTTTTTAAGCCTTGCAAAGCTTTATGACACTCGGAATAAGCTTTTATCAATTCTCCATCATCAGTAATGCCCGGCAAGTCTTTGAGAATTTCACTTGATTGAAATTTCTGCAAGGCAATACTTAAAAATTCAACATCGGGCAACTCATCAACAGTTCTTTTGTAAGTAAATCTGCGGAGGAGTGCCTCGGACAACCTTTGGGCATGAGTATTTTTGGAATCAGCCGAGTTCATCGTGGCGACAATTTTGACCTTCTTTGAGTCAAACTCCAAAATCTCACCAGCATCTTCAACTAACTTGACCTGTCCTTTTACTTTTTCTTTTTTAACTTCATCTAAAATATCGTGTAGTCTAGCACCCACCGCCCCTTCAATCGCATTTATTTCGTCAAGATAAATAACTTTTATCTTGCCTGACTCCTCTTTAAGGGCTTCAGCCACCACACCAAGTGCAAAAATAACTTCTGGATCAGTATCGGATTTGCGGTTCGGATTAGATACATATCGCCCCATCATTTCTCTCTCGGTGGTAGAAGAGGAACAAGGCAATTTATATAATTCATAACCAAGTAGAGCACACATCCTTTCCACGGTTCTAGTTTTGCCAATACCAGTTCCACCCTCTATTAAAATAGGCTCATTCTCTCTGAAAGCCATGGCAATTTCACCTTCCATCCACTCAATGGTCGGGATTTTAAAATCATCCTCATATTCTTTAGGATCTCTAGCATTTCCCCTATCCTCAGCCACTTCTAAAGCAATACCGAGTTTGCCGAATTTTATTTTTTCCGGTTTTGTTTTTGGTATTTCTTCCGATGTTTGAGTGTCTATAATTGTCGGTATGTTTTCCATGTTTTTTATAATAATTTACTTGCGGTAAGCCGAATCGCAAATGGTGGCAAAATCATAACCCTTAATTTTCAAATTTTCAATATCTTTAAGTTGTATAATTAGAACAAAGGCAGAGGTTTCTCTTTTTGGGGTAATCCAAATTTTTTCTTTTTTAGCAAAATCAAATAAGTGGATATCGCCACCGGCATAATCCTTGGCCAGATTGTAATAAAAATCAGCGGTCTTTTCAGAAACAGGACCATAAATTTTCTTGCCTTCGCTAAAATATTTTCGAGCTTCTACTGAATCAACCACACAAAAATAACCCAAATCTTCTAATAATTTAGTATATTCTGAAACCTCTGAAATATTCTCTGCAACCAGAACCGAGGCTTCGGGAGATTTTTCTCCTAACCTTATAAAATCTCTCAATGAAATAGGCATGTTTATATCATATCACCCTTTTATTACTTCTAAAAGCAAAGTGCCTATCTTCTCAATCATCTCCTCGGCGTTATTCGCCAATAAATGTTTTGGATAAAATTGTTGAACCGCTGATACTCCAGCTCTACCTAAACCAAGGCCAACTATTTTAATTTCCCCCTCTTTTATTATCTTTTCCACTACCACCCTAAGCTCATACTGAGGGCCATTATGAGCGGGAGAATTATCCGGTTCGCCATCTGAAATAACCAGCAAAAGTTTTTCTTTTTCCTTTCTAGACCTTAGTCTCTCCGCTGTCTTCGTCACCGCCCAACCATCATCATTATCCTCACTTCCAGATAAACTTACCTGTTCCTTCATAGTAATCATCTTTTTTCTGATCTCCCCGGAAAGCCGGTCGTTAAATTTTTGATATTCGTAAAGATAAGCATTGAAACCCAAAACTTCCACCCTTATCCCCAAAGAATTAAGTACTTCTGTAAAAAGGATGGTAGCATCAAAAGCCTCATTTATTTTTTCCCCCATCATTGAGCCAGATAAGTCCACCAGCAAAGAAATGGCATAATCTTTTTCTCTCGGCAATTCCGTCCGTCGCCAAGCTTTGCTTTCAAAGATAGAAATACCTTTAGCTTTTTCTTGCAAACGTCTCTCCACATCTATTTCTTCCCCCTCTTCATAACCAGTTCGGATTCCTCTTTTTCTTCTCTCTTGGAATATCTCTGCTAATTTTTCTTTCAAGGAATTTATTTGCGGGGCCAGGCGCTTCATTTCTTTCTGATATTCATCTTCTTGACCTTCCAAACTTTTCTTTACTTTTTCAAGTATTTCTTCAGATTCCTTTTTTATCTTCTCTTTATTTTCATCAACTTCTTTATCTTCGACAGTTTTGGCTTCTTTTTCCTGCGCCTTTTTTTCCCCCGCTTCTTCCCCCTTTTCCCTTTCCTCTGGATTTTCAGTTAACTTACCCTCCATTTCTTTGTTAATCTCACCCTCAAAATCTTTTAGAGATTTACTCGCCTTTTCTACCAATTCCTTTTTCTTTTCTTCTGGCAAGGAATCTAAATAATCCTGAATTTTCTTTTTTATATCTGATGATAAAGAACCCAAATCTATCGCCTTTTCTATTGCCTCCTCAAGCTCTTTTTGTTCTTCCGGTGACAGCTTTTCTTTTAATTCTTTTGGTATTCCATCGTCTTTTCCTTCTTTTTGTTTCTCTTTTTGTAAGTCATTTAACAATTCAGACATTTTTTGGTCTTCTAAATCTTTTTCAACAAGTTTTTGATATTCTGGCCAGATTTCTTCTAAAATAATCTCGTAAGATTGTTTAGCATATTCAGTTATCATTGCCTCTCCGTCAACTTTTTGACCGCCAGGCAAAATACCACCGTGTTCAGCCTCTTCCTTTTTTGGGTACAATCGCCAAGCATCACTGGCTGGTGCCATAGTTTTTTTAACGATTTCTTTTATTTCTTCAGACAAATCAGTTGAGATTTCTACCTTCTCCTCTTTCATTTTTTCTTTAAACCACAACTTAATAAACTCAAAACCGGCCTGCATAAATCGCGGTTGATAACCGAGCCTTTCCAAAGCTTTTTCTTTTAATTTTTTTTCTTGCTCCCAATCAGACTCATAAGCCAATTTCATCTGTTCAGTAAAACGAGGATAATTTGACGCCACAAAATTGTTGGCGCGCGGATCTTCAATCGCGTTCATCAAAAACGAAAAACCTTTTTGTTGCCAAACTTCCAGAGGAATAAAATCAGTTCGCGAAATTCGGCGGTGTCCGCCTTCGTGAGAAATAACAAACCGCAAATAATCCATTGGTTTTTCCAATAAATCTTTCGGGTCAATCCGAATAATATTATGTTCAAAATCCCAATGCCAGTCTTGACCCGAGACATTGAGTTCAACTGGAATTTTAAAATCCTTACCGATAAAATATGCCAGCGAAGAAAGAATCTTTTGCTTCTGGATAATTTCTTTTTGTTGTTCGGGAGTAAATTGTTCAAGAATCTCACTTTGGGTTGGAAATTCAATGGCTGGCGCCGGACTTTCGCCCATTTGCTCAAATTTCATAAATTACATCATATCACAAAAATTCGCCTACTCATTCCACGGTGACCGACTTGGCCAAATTACGCGGACGGTCCACATTAAAGCCTCTTTGAGTGCCGATATAATAAGCAAAAAGCTGAAGTGGCACCACGGCAAGTAAAGGCTCAAGCATCTCCAGAGTTGACGGAATCCATAACACATCGCTGGTGAGCAAACTCACCAGTTCGTCGCCCTCGGTGGCAACCGCCACAATTGGCCCGCCCCGCGCCTTAATTTCTTCAAGATTTGAATGCATTTTATCCGCCACGCCATTTTTCGGCATAATCGCTAAAGTGGGAAAATCTTTGCTAATCATCGCAATCGGGCCATGCTTCATTTCGCCCGCGCCATAACCCTCGGCGTGAATATAAGAAATCTCTTTTAATTTTAAGGCGCCTTCAAGCGCCGTGGGATAATTATAGCGCCGACCTAAAAAAAGAAAGTGATTAAAATTTTTATATTTATTGGCAATTTTTTCCACCAGTTTGGCTTGCGCTAAAATCCGTTCAATTTTTGCCGGGATGTTTTCAATCTCGTGCAATAAATTTTTAGGAAAAGATTTTTTATCCTTAGCAAAATAAATCGCCATCAACAGGAGCGTGGTTAATTGCGAGAGAAATGCTTTGGTGGAAGCCACGCCAATTTCCGGACCGGCATGATTATACACTCCCGCCTTAGTTTCTCTGGCAATAGTTGAGCCCACCACATTAACAATGCCAAGCGTCAGCAAACCCTTCTCTTTTGCTTTGGTTAAAGCGGCTAAAGTATCGGCCGTTTCGCCCGATTGAGAAATGGCAATCACCACCGTGCCCACTTCAAAGGGTTCGTTGCGGTAACGAAATTCCGAAGCAAAGGCGACCTCGGTGGGAATTTGAGCAATTTCTTCAAAAAAATATTCACCAATTAATCCCGCATAATATGAAGTGCCACAACCTAAAATAATCAGCCTTTTAATTTTACTTAACTCTTTGGCAACCAATTCTAACCCACCTAATTTAACTATTTGCTCCTTTATTTTAAGTCGCCCGCGCAACGCGGCCCGCACCACCTCTGGCCCCTCAAAAATTTCCTTCAACATAAAGTGCGGATAATCGCCTTTTTGCGCTTGTTCCAAATTCCATTCAAGTTTTGTAATCTCCGGAGTAGTGGGCTCAGCTTGAGCGTTAGTAATAACGATTTTGTCTTCACTGATTTCCGCGAGCTCGCCATCTTTAAGATAAATAATTTTTTTAGTTTTACCCACCAAAGCTGACAAATCAGAAGCTAAAAAATTTTCGCCCTCGCCTACCCCGATTACTAACGGACTGGAAATTTTGGTGGCATAAATAATTTTAGGATTATTAGCGCTGATTATCACTAGCGCGTAGGCGCCTTTAATCATCTTTAGCGTTTTTAAAAGCGCCTGCTTAAAATCTTTGCCTTTGGTTAAAAAATCCTCAATTAAATGAGGTAAGACTTCAGTATCGGTTTGTGATTTCAATTTGTGACCGCGAGCCGTTAAAAAAACTCTTAATTCCCGATGATTTTCAATAATCCCATTATGAGCCACAAATATCTTTTCCTCGCAATCAAAGTGCGGATGAGCGTTTAAAATTGTGGGCGCGCCGTGAGTCGCCCAACGAGTGTGACCAATCCCGATGTGACCGCTAAATTTTTTTGCTTTAACCGCTTGTTCTAAAACGCTTACCGGACCAACGGTCTTTTTTTTAATAACTTTACCGGCGTCTAAAATTACCACACCAGCAGAATCATAACCGCGATACTCAAGAACTTTAAGCCCGCCGAGTAAGATCGGCAGGGCTTTATTTTTCCCCACATAGCCAACAATTCCACACATAACAGGTATAAGAATGATAACTATTCAAAACCGAAAAAGGATTCGGAAATTTTATTGGTGCCCAGAGTCAGACTTGCACTGACGACCTACCGCTCTTCAGGCGGACGCTCTACTATCTGAGCTATCTGGGCTATTGTTTGATTTTTACTGTGGCAAATTGAGTTTGCCTAAAAAATCTAGATTTTTGGTCGACTCGGCTAAATCAGGAATTACAACTTGATAAAAGTACATTATCCCCTTTAAATAAGGCTCTAAATAATAATAGGAACCGAGCGACAAAGCAATGATAACCAGCCATTTGATAAAAGTAAAGAAGTGCGACCAACGATTAGCCCGGCGCATTTGATGGAGAATTTTATTACTATCCTCCGCCAACTCCACTAGTCTTTCAAGTAACTTATGATCTTCGCCATACATAGCAAATAGTATAGCACAACATTAATTAATTAATGGAAGGAATCTCCCGCGGCTCTCGTTTCGTCGCCACTCAACTCGGTCTGGGCACCACCTCGACCGTCCCGCAAGCTTGCGGGACATGTCTCCGGTGTTCAATTCCTGACGCGAGTGAAGTGGTTCACTCGCTCCGAGAACAC
>JBBTTN010000148.1:0-3388 GCA_038064235.1 Patescibacteria group bacterium | reverse complement strand
GCAATCGCCAAGGCGCTTATCTTTATGGAAATAAAAATCCACACCAAGAGTTCGCCGGACATCATTAACGACATTAGCCCCGCCATGGCGGGGTTTTTTAATTTTAGTTGACAACATGTTAAAAGTTATGTAATTTGAGCTAAGAATTTTAACATTAAGGAAATCTGTGTTCAAAAACAAAAAGGTCTTGGTGGCTGGTGGAACCGGTATGCTAGGAAAACAGCTCGTGAAAATGCTAGTTGAAGAAGACGCCAAGATAAGAATCGCCTCCTTGGATGACCCGAGCAGAGCCCATCCTGAAGCAGAATTTATGAATCTGGATTTAACTTTGCTGGAAAACTGCCATCAAGTTTGTAGGGGCATGGACTATGTTTTTAACCTTCTTGGAGTGAAAGGTTCGGCCACAATCAATCAACAATCCCCCGCCAATCTTATCACGCCGATGCTCCAGTTTAATACGAACCTGCTTAGAGCCCTAAAAGAAGCTAATATTGATGGATACCTTTTTACTAGTTCTTATGGCGCTTATTATCCGGCAGAGATTTTAAGAGAAGACGATATGTGGAAGACTCCTTCGCCACCCAATGACCTATATGCAGGCCACGCCAAAAGAACCGGAGAACTTGAGCTTGAAGCCCACAGAATCCAATATGGCTGGAAAAATACAACCATTGTCAGACCAGCCAATGTTTATGGGCCTTATGACAATTTTGATTCGGCAAATGCGATGGTTGTCCCCTCGTTGATTAAAAGAGCTGTTGCTGGAGAAAATCCTCTTTCGGTCTACGGGGATGGTTCTCAAATACGGGACTTTATCCATGCTAAGGATGTCGCTAGAGGAATGCTACTTGCCGCCAAAAAATCAGCTCCGTGTATAAATTTAGGAAGTGGAACAGGCGTAACTATCAGAGAGTTAGTCCGAGTCGTTGTAAACAATATAAAACCAAAGCCCGAGGTTCAATTTGATGCTTCTAAGCCCTCGGGAGATCAAAAAAGAGTACTGGATATTTCAAAAGCAAGAGCTCTCGGCTTTGAACCTGAAATTTCTATTGAGCAAGGCATTAAAGAAACCATGGAATGGTATATTGCCAATCAAGGAAAAACCAACAAAAGATATGACATCTTTAATAAAAAATAGAAGAAAAGCCCAGCTAACTTAGCTGGGCTTTATTTTTCCTATTTTTTCAAGTGCGCTTCCCATTCCGCTCGGGAAACTTTCTTGCCATCTATATATCGTGGCGGGCCTTCCTTGCGTACATATTCCACATATTCCCTATAACGCATTAGCCGACCCTGAACCGGTGGCACCAAAAGATCAACAAAATATCCATGAGCATAACTAGATAAAAACCCCTTGGTTACGGCGGTCTGAATTAGCTCTATCGCGCAATCCTCAAGACTGAAAAGTTCCATAACACTTGCAAGCTTGAGTATCCGCAAATCATCCCAGACCTGATTTGAATCGCCATAAAGAATATTATCCACAGCATCTCTGAAATAAATGGCTTGTGTCCAAGTTGCCTGGCCATGATCTGTCGGACCGGCATTGTCGGAAAACATATGAGGCGACAGAACTGTGCGGGCGCAACGAAAAATGGGGAGATCATAAACCACAAATCCCTGCTTCCGCAAGAACAGATCAATCTCGCTGAAAAGCGGTTCCCCTATTCTTTGGCGATTAAACAGCATTTCCAAGCTGACTCCGAAAACCGATTTTGAAAGCGCTTTTTTGGCGCCCAACAGAATATCGTATTCTGCGCCTTCCGTATCAAGTTTGATAAAGTCAACGGCGCCAACACCTTCTTTGTCCAAAAAAGAATCAAGATCGGTTGTTTCAATCATTACTTCTTCTTTGATTGTCCTATTAACCGACTCCGGCAAGCGATCCAAAAAACGCGAATACGGTTTATAAAAACTGGAGGCCGCATCATGTTTTGTAATATAGAATGGCCGCACGCCTTTATCTCTATGAAGCGCAACCGGATAATGGCGCCGAAATTCCAATTCTCGAACATTCAACTTGTCGCATTCTTTGGCGTCAGGTTCAAAGCCAATGAGACGAGCCGAATCGCCATATACATCCCATTGCGGTTCAAAACCGCCCCGGGAGCCGACATCCACGACGGTCAAAGGGGTGGAAGCCAAAACTCCGGCGCGCACAATATGCTTGGTAAATCGCGGAGAGGGATTTACTTTGTTTGTTACTATAGACATTTTTCCTCGCTTAGATTTCAAAAAACTTTAACAAATGATACTTAAATTTATGGTTTCTGTCAATTTTATTATTTTAGGTCTTCGTGTTAAGGTGTTGGCATTAAATACCCACATTAGAATATGGATACGAATAGTAAAACTGGAGTTGGCATAGCAATCCCGACAATGAATCGCTCGGAATTTGTTATTCGACAGTTGAATTATTATGCCCAAGTTGGATGTCATCATACTATTTATATAGTTGATTCCAGTCCGACAGACGAATTTAATAAAACCGCCTCTTATATCAAAAACTTGGGAGATAAAGTTAATGTCACACATAAATACTTCCCCCCCGGACCGGGACACTTGGAATTTCTATATTCTCTAGTTGAGGAAAATTACCTTTGTTTTTGTGGAGATGACGATTACCAAATCCCGGACACATTAACCAAATGCGCTCAATTTCTAAACAACAATCCCGACTACGAGTCCGCCTGCGGAGTATCTGTTACTTTTCGTCTTAAGTGGAATGGCCAATATGAACCCTATGGGGAGTTAGACCGTCTTGCTGATTATCCTCGTTATTCTGTAGAATTTAATACTGCCGCAGAAAGATTAAAATATTTCTTTAATAATTATTTTACCTCGCTGGTGTCCGTAAGCAGAACAGAAAGCATAAAAAGAAACCACAAAAACACGCTAGAAATTAAAGATCTTGTGATTAGAGACGAGATACTTCAGTGCTGCTCAACATTAGCGGCGGGCAAGTCTAAAGTTATTGACAGTCTGGGGTTTATTCATCAAATTCACGATCAAATGGCCTATCATCTACCCGATTTGTATGATTGGATTACCGGCGATAAATGGCTTGAATCAATTGGTATTTTAGAAAAAAGGATTGTTAAAGAATTAATGGTTATTGATAAAATTGACGAACAGAAAGCTAAAACCGCCTTTAAACAAGCTCTGTGGTTATATTTCAACAAGCAATTCCCCAGAGAATACGGAGAAAAGTATTTATCATCACAATCAAAACAAATTCCCAAATACAGAGAGCTAAAAGCTAAAATAGGATTAAAATTTCCAGCAATAAAATACTTATACAAAAATTGGGTAAACAAAATTAAGGGAAAACAACCCCGTCTCCATTATGAAGTTCTACAGCCCAAGTCTAAATATTATAAAGATTTTA
>JBBTTN010000147.1:0-7061 GCA_038064235.1 Patescibacteria group bacterium | reverse complement strand
AAACTGAATTTCGCAATCTCCTTTGATTACCATAGGGTGGGGTTATTGCATTTATTTAGCGTTTTTGCTAATCTGGAAAGTAATGGAAACGCTAGCGAGTATTTTGCCTTGGCTACAGGTGGGTTTGTCGGTAGCGCTGGTTGCTCTCGTGCTCATTCAACAAAATGAAGCGAGTTTGGGTAGTGCCTTCGGAGGCGCCAGCGCCAGTTTTGCTCACACTAAACGCGGGCTGGAACGCACCATTTTTATTGCCACCATTATCATCGCCATTCTTTTTATTGTTTCCGCGATCACCGCTTTGTTTCTCTAAACTTTATATTTAATGACCCGGCCATCTCAAGCCGAAATTGATTTAGCGATAAAAACCATGCCTCGCAAGCAGTGGTATTTAGTGGTGAGCGGAATAATTATTTTAGTCGTCGCGGTAATTGCTTTGCTCGCAATTTTAAACGAAAGTTATTTAACGCGGGTGCCCACGCGTGGTGGCAGTTTAACGGAAGGGATAATTGGCTCACCACGGTTTGTGAATCCCGTCCTCGCCGTCTCCGATGTGGACCGTGATCTGACGATGTTAATTTATTCCGGCTTAATGCGACTTAACGCTAAGGGCGAGTTGGAAAATGATTTAGCAAAAAGTTATGAGGTTTCGTCCGACGGTCTCACTTACTCATTTATTTTAAAAGATGATTTGCATTGGCAAGATGGCAAACCACTCACCGCCGATGATGTGCTGTTTACGATTGAACGCCTTCAAAATCCCACGGTTAAAAGCCCGCGCTGGGCAACTTGGGAAACGGTTAAGGTGGAAAAATTAGCAGAAAATAAAATTGCTTTCACCCTCAAACAGCCGTACTACGCCTTTTTAGAAAATGTCACGCTCGGCATTTTGCCCAAACATCTGTGGGAAAAAGTTGAACCAGAAGCGTTTGCTTTTAGTGATTTAAATATTCAGGCGGTGGGTTCGGGACCATACCAAGTGAGCTATATTAAATTTCGTCGGGGCGCTGCCACTTTGCCAGAATATTATGACCTGGAACCGTTTGAGAATTTCGCGCTCGGCGCGCCAAAAATCAGCAGTCTCCGCGTCAGATTTTATCCTAATGAAACCGAACTGCTCACCGCTTATGAAAACGGCGTGATTGAAAGTTTGAGTGGTCTCTCACCCGCCACGGCAAAAAAATTAGCTGATACTGGCGCCAAAATTCTCACCGTGCCATTACCACGAATGTTTGCGATATTTTTTAATCAGAGTCAGGCGCCAATTTTTGCTAATGCGGAAGTGCGTCGGGCTTTAAATAGCGCCCTCAATCGCGACGCGATTATTGAGAGCGCGCTCGCGGGTTATGGTCAAGCGGTTGAGGATCCGCTTTTGATTGACAATAATAATGTCGTCGAGGTGACTCCTTCAGGGGAAGGTGTCTCCTCGACGACAAATAATTCAGAAGGAGTCACCTTGGCGATTGAGATTTTAACCAAGGCTGGTTGGAAACCAAATGCCGAAACCGGCGTGATGGAAAAAACTAATAAAGCCAAAGTGGTCACCAGTTTAAGTTTTACTCTCGCCACTTCCGATGTACCAGAATTAAAACAAGTTGCCGAGTTAATCAAAACCGCTTGGGAAAAAATTGGCGCCAAAGTGGAACTCAAAATTTTTGAAATCGGCGACTTGAATCAAAACATTATTCGTCCCCGACAATATGACGCGCTCTTTTTTGGCGAAGCGTTGGGGCGAGGTGCCGACCCGTACGCTTTTTGGCATTCCTCACAACGCCTTGACCCGGGCTCCAACATCGCCCTTTACACCAATCTCACATTGGATAAAAAATTGGAGGAACTACGTAAACTCACCGCCCCCGAAGCGCGCCGTGTTAAATCCGCCGAAATTTCTCAAGAAATTTTAAGTGAAACACCGGCGATCTTTCTTTATCAACCATACTTTATGTATTTAACGCCAGAAAAAATTAAAAATAAAAATTTACCCGCCATTAATTTCCCCGCCGAACGCTTTAGCAATATTAACGAGTGGTATATCGCCACTGAAAAAGTTTGGAGAATTTTTAATCAAAAATAAATATGTACAATCAAACAATTAAACCAATCAAAAAATTACCCAAGTTAGAGTCGGGAAATATTAGGATTATCCCGCTAGGTGGGGTGGAAGAAATCGGTAAAAATATGACCGCCATTGAAATCGGCGAGGATATTATTGTGATTGATATCGGACTCGCCTTCCCCACTGAAGATATGCCGGGCGTGGATTATCTCATTCCCGACACCACTTATTTGGAAGAAAATAAGTCGCGCGTGCGCGGAGTAATTATTACTCACGGGCATTTAGACCACACCGGCGGAATTCCTTATGTGATGAATCGGATTGGTAATCCGCCGTTGTACACGCGTAATTTAACCGCGCTGTTTGTCAAAAAACGGATGGCGGAATTTCCGCATTTACCAGCACTCAATATTATTACGGTGGAAAACGACAGTAAAATAAAAATCGGCAATATTTCCGTGCGTTTTTTTGGCGTGACTCACACCATCCCCGATTCCATGGGCGTAATTATTGATACGCCCTACGGAATGATTGTGAATCCGGGCGACTTCAAACTTGACCTTGATGGCGTGGATGGTAAACCCACCGAGGTGGAAGAAAAAACTTACAATACTTTGGCTGAAGGTAAAGTGCTATTGCTGATGTCGGATTCCACCAACATTGAAAACCCGGGCTTCTCCGTGCCCGAGCGCGAAACTCATAAAAATTTGGAGGAGATTATAAAAAATATTAAGGGACGGTTAATCATCGGCACCTTTGCCTCGCAGTTGGAACGGATGATTAAAATTATCGGCGTGGTGGAAAAGTATAATCGCAAATTGGTAATTGAAGGTCGGAGTATGAAAACCAATGTGGAAGTAGCAACACTTGCCGGCCTGCTCACGATCGCTAAAGGCACTTTAATTGGCGCCCAAGAAATGGGCAGTTATCCCGATGATAAAATCGTGGTGCTTGCCACCGGCGCGCAAGGTGAGGAATTTGCCGCGCTGATGCGGATGGCGACTAAAACACATAAATTTGTCCGTTTTAAAAAAGGTGATACCGTGTTGCTCTCGTCGTCAATTATTCCCGGCAACGAAATTACGGTGCAAAAACTTAAAGACAACATCGCGCGTCAAGGCGCCAAAATTATCAGTTATCGCACTTCGGAAGTTTACATTCACTCTTCCGGTCACGGCAATCGGGGCGAAATTGAGTGGCTTCATCGCAAATTAAAACCGAAATTTTTTATTCCGATTCACGGCTCACATCATAAATTGCGTTTGCATGCCGAGCTGGCGTTGGAAATTGGCATGCCAGAAAATCAGATTATTGTTCCCGACAACGGCAGTGTAATTGAATTAATCAATCAAGGCGAAGTGATGACACTCCTGAAAGAAAAAGTTTCGTCCAATTTAATTATGGTGGATGGGATGGGTAAAAATAATGTTAAAGATGTGGTGATTAAAGACCGCGTGATGCTAGCGCAAGAAGGAATTTTTGTGATTATCGCCTTGATTGACATTAAGACCGGCAAAATTATTAAGTCACCGGATATTATTTCCCGCGGATTTATTTATCTGAAAGAGTCACAGGATTTGCTTCGTCAAGTGCGCATTTTAATCAAGAAAAAAATTGAAGACACCACCGCCAAAATGCATCCCATCAATTTTGATTATGTGAAAAATATCGTGCGCGAAGACATTGGCCGTTTTCTCTATCAAAAAACTAACAACCGCCCCATCGTTCTCCCTGTCTTGATTGAAGTTTAGGAGTTATAATTAAGTGATGCGTTGGTTAATTTATGTCGCCGGTTTTTTGTTGGGTTTAACCACGGCCTTGCCGGCTTATATTAACTCCTCATTTTTAGCGGAAATCGTCGGTGAAAAACGCGTCGGTCTCATTTTCAGCATTACGGCAATTTTGGCATCACTCGGCATATTTTTTATCTCGCAATTAATTAACCGACTAGAGCCGGCGCGCTTTATTTTATACGCGGGCACTATCAGTTTAACTTCACTGGTAACGCTCGTCACCTTTGGTCACACCAAAAATTTAATTTTAATCATCAGCTCTTTCAGTGTTTATTTTGTTTGCAATATCTTAATCTCGCTGACCCTCGATTTTTTACTGGAAACCACTTCTGAAGATAATAGCACCGGCCGGATTCGCGGTTTTTATTTGACCGTAGTAAATATCGCCTGGCTCGCCTCGCCGTTTTTAGCCGGTATGTTAGTAACTAATAATAATTACGAAATTATATATTTGATCGCCTCGGTAACGCTTTTGCCGGTGCTCGGCATCGCGCTTTATTATCAAACTCATTCATCATCCGCCAAAACAACCAAACAACAAAATTTTTCCCTAAAAACGATTGCTAAAATATTTGACCCCGCGGAAACGATTCGCATTATTAATCTCCGCCGAATTTTGGTTATTGAATTTTTACTTAATTTTTTTTACGCCGTGATGTTAATTTACGCGCCGTTTTATTTAAACACTTATTTGGGATTTGATTGGATAACCATTGGGCAAATTTTAACGGTGATGCTTGTGCCGTTTGTAATTTTAGATTATCCGCTCGGTCTCATCGCCGACAAATGGCTAGGGGAAAAAGAGTTGCTCACGGCGGGTCTGATAATAATGGCGCTTACTACATTGCCCATTGCTTTTTATGCCGGTCAAACGCTGGTGTGGTGGGCGCTTATTCTCTTTGCCACGCGCGTGGGCGCGGCCACGGTGGAGATTATGAAAGAAACTTATTTATTTAAAAAAATCAGCGCTGACGACCTTGATGTGCTCTCGCTTTCGCGTCTCACAACACCACTGGCGTTAATTATCGCGCCACTTTCCGCTTCAATTTTTCTGCTCTTTTTTCCCTTTCGTTTTATTTTTCTTGCCCTTTCAATCATCGTCGCCCTCGGCCTAACCCAAAGTCTGCGCCTAATTGATACTCGCTAACCAAAAATTAGCACAAAATTTACGACCGTACAAAGTGTACTAATTTAAATTATTTATAATTTTTAATTCTTCATCGCGGAGCGGAGGTGGCAAAAGGCGCAATCGGAATGACCACATTTTTTTGACCAAAACTTTAAGCCGATTATCTCGCTAGACACATTTTTAATTTGCTCAATTAATTTTTTGGTATCTTCGGTCGTTAATTCAAATTCTTCTTTTTTATAAATTCCGCGCCCGTCCCGCCCAAGGCGGGAATCATTGGGCTCGAGATAATCAAGCGTGCCAGAGTTTACTTTAAAATTATGGCCCGGAAATTTTTCCAGCAGAATTTTATAAAATACTAACTGCCGAAAATAATTTTGGTCACTGCGCGGTTTTGGTTTGCCGGTTTTGTAATCCACCACTTTGACCGAACCATCGGCCATGGCTTCAATTTTATCAATCACCCCTTTTAATTTAATTTCCGGCGTCAACTTAATCCCCTTCACTTGGAACTCATTATAAAGCGGTCTCGACCACACTTGGTGATAAAGTTTAAAATATCCGGTCAAAGATTTTTCACCTTTTTCTTTTAAAATTTTAAAATCACTTGGCGTGAGCGGTTCAGATTTCAGCGCCGATTCAAAAGTTTTGAATAATAATTTTTTATCAAATTTACCGGAATTTTTAAATTCATTAAAAAATTTGGCTAACCCGGCGTGCACCGCCGTGCCGTAAATCAAGTAGCGGGTTTTGGCCGCCGGCATTCGTAACATATTTTGAAAAAAATATTTCCACGGACAATCTAAATAATTATTGAGCGCTGTCACCGACAAACCTTGGTTCAAAAATAAATTTTTCAGATATTCCTTGTCGCTAAATTTTGGTCCAGCATATATTCTTGGTTTGAGAAAATCGTAATCCAAAGCTTTAGAAGCTAACGAAGCTGGTGAAGCTAGTTCCAGTAAATCTTTGTCCATTTCTTCAATAAATTGCGTCGGGAGATAATGTTGCCCGGCTTCACCAGTTATCGAGTAGGTAATCGTCACGGATTTTTTAGCTCGTGTCAGCGCCACATAAAAAAGTCGGCGTTCGTCGGCATTGTCGGCATCAGGATTGTTATCTAAAGCGAGGCCTCGGATTGGGATTGAAAATGAGCGCTGACGTCGATTACCAAAGTGCCCATCGCGCGCCTTCATAATATAAACATTGTCAAACTCCAAACCTTTGGCTTTATGCGCCGTTAAAAGTTGCGCGCCACCACCCGAAATTGGCGACGCCTCGCCAATTTTAAGTTTATGTTGAATCGCCAAATCCAGATATTCTACTAATTCGGCAAGTCGCGCCTCGTGATGTTGATCTGATAAATTTTTTATTAAATCAAACAACCCGCGAAGTTTATTTAATTTATCCGCCACCTCGGGCTTTTTTAAAAGATCGTTCACAAAACCCGATTCTTTAATAATCACTTCAAAAATATTTGTCAGCGTGGCATTTTGCGCCAACGCGTGCCAAGCTGAATAATTTTTATAAAACTTTATTAATTTTTTTTCCGTGCTGACCGCTAAAACTTGAAAAACGGTTTTTTTATTTTCTCGCGCCTCGCGAAAAAGTTCATAAATAATATTGAGGGGCAAACCGATAAAATCCAATTGCAAACTGGTCGCCAAATAAACTTCACTGCCAAAATCGTTGATGGCGCGTAAGAGTGTGAGTAATTTAGCAATATCGCGGTCGGCAAATAAACTCTCTTCAGCGTAAAGCGTAAAGGGCAACCCCGCGCGCTCCAGCGCCGAAACGAGTGGTCGCGCATCGGCATTATCGCGATAAATTATCGCCACTGATTCATTTTTATTTTTCAATTGCTCTTTTACTTCGCTCACCAAATAATTTATTTCCAATTCTAGTTTAGGAAAGGCAAGTAATTTTACTTTGGTAACATTTTTTACAATTTTATTTTTCGCCAAAAGTTTTACCCGAGTTTCCGCGCCCAGCGCGCTGTCGGCTTGAATCAAACTGTGCGCCAAATCAAGAATCGTTTGGGTAGAACGATAATTTTCTTTGAGTACAATCAATTTAGCCGTCGGAA
>JBBTTN010000146.1:0-1520 GCA_038064235.1 Patescibacteria group bacterium | reverse complement strand
ATGCAATTGTCATTTATATCCTTAATTTTGAGGAGATGTTGAACAGGCTCTTAGAATATCAATGGTTGGCACATGAGCAAGGTCATTAATCGAGATCACGGTCTCATAGTTTTCAGTATATAGAAAGATATTTTTTAAAGCAGTTCTGACAACTTTATCAGCGATATCACCTAATTTATCCTTATCACGAACCTTTTTTGCATGCTCAAGAATATCTTTAGGGATTTTATTATTCCCAGCCGTAAGGTAAAAAATTAGAAAACTTTCAAAAGCAGAATATAATGATTTCAAATATTTCTGTAACCCATCTTGTGAAGTGATATTACAATCTTGGTAAAGAGTTAAGTGTTTTTCATAATCGCTAAGACTATTTTTTAAAAAACTCGGATCTTCTAAATTTTTTTTATAGATAAGTTCAGTGAGTTCCTTCAATAATTCAGGATATATCCATTCTTCAACCAAAAAATCTTTGACATAAAAAATCATAAAGGTAGACTCGGGCTCTTTCCCTTTTAGTTTTTTATATAAATTAATGAAAGCCACATCTAATCCTTCAACTACCAACAACGACAAATCCCTAGTAGCTTCTTTCTCAAAACGGAATCTGTTTTTATTTTCACTAACTTCCTTATTCTTAATAGTTAAAGTCGTAATCGGCCTGCTTTGGACAATATAAAACTTCCCTTTTTCAAATGCCCATTCAATGTCACAGGGGAAACCGTAATGATTTTCAATTTTAAGAATTAGTTCGGCTAGTTCCAGAATTTGCTCTTTTGTAAGCACTTGGGATGAGGCTTTAGGTTCCGGAATATCTTGCCAACCAGTTTGGTAAATTCCACGAGTTTGGGTAGCGATATTGACGTCTAAAATATTTCTTGGTTCTTTTTCAACTACATAACTGTCTGGCGTAACAGAACCCGAGACAATCGCTTCTCCGAGACCAAATCCCGCCTCAATAATCAATTGATTATGATCCTCGGTTACAGGGTGAACTGAAAAAGCAATGCCGGAAAATTCGGATTCAACCATTTTTTGAACCACGACCGCTACCGATATTTTTGTTGAGTGTAGACCCTTCTCAAACCGATAAAAGATGGCGCGCGGAGTAAAGAGTGATGACCAGCACAATTTCACTTTTGTTAAAATATCATCTTCAGTGATATTCAAGTAAGATTCCAATTGTCCCGCCCAGGCATGGTCCTTACCATCTTCAGCGGTAGCCGACGAACGAACCGCGACATATTTTGTGTTTAATTTTTTAAATGATTGGTTAATCTCTCTGGCAATATCCTCTGGCATCTCAGCTTGCAAAATAAGTTCCCGAATTTTTTCCGATGCCGCTTCTACCGTATGAATTTCTTTGTGATTAACTTGGTGTAAAACAGCATCAATTTCTTGAATCAAATCGGTCTCACGAATAAATTGCTCAAAAGCTTCAGCTAAAATCACATAACCCGGTGGCACCGGAATCCCCGCTTGAGTCATTTCGCCCAAACTGGCCCCTTTACCACCAGCCAATG
>JBBTTN010000145.1:0-15008 GCA_038064235.1 Patescibacteria group bacterium | reverse complement strand
ACCGAGATTGAGTGAAGCGACGACTAAACCGGTGTTAGGAGAAATGGTTAAGGTGCCGTTGGCGTCAGCGGTAACAGAAGTGACGGCGCCGGCCGGAGTGGAAGTGGCGATGACCGTGCCCGCCGAGTTCACGGCGAGGAAGGTGCCGGCGGGCGTGCCGAGATTGGTAATGGCCAAGTTAGTGGTGGTGGCGTTAGTGGAAGTGCTGTTCACCATTGTTAAATTGGTGATGGTTGAGGTGGCGTTGTTAGCCAGAATTCCCCCGCTTAAAGTTGAGAGACCAGAAACGCCAAGGGCGGATAGCGTGCCGACACTCGTGAGCGAGGAAGCGGTGACGCCGGAGTTTAAAGTGTTGCCCGACAAAGTGCCAGCGGCGGCGGTGATGGTAATCGGGGCGGAACCGTTGAAGTCCACACCGTTGATGGCGCGAGCGGTGGCGAGAATGGTAGCGGTGCCAGCGTTGCCGGTGACACTGCCAGTGATCGGATTAGTGACAGTGAGATTAGCGAGGGTGCCCACCGAAGTGAGGGAGGAAGCCAAGACATTAGCGCCCAAGGTGGTGGCGTTAAGGACTGAAGTACCGTTGATGGAGTAAGCGGCGTTGTTCGCCAGATTTAAATTACCGGCGGTGTCAAACGAGGAAGTGGCGGTGGCGCCAAAGTAGGCGGGGCCGTAAGCGGAGAAGAGCGTGGTGGAAGCGCGAGCGAATTGTTGCAACCCTGACCAACTGTTAGCGTTACCGAGATTGAGTGAAGCGACGACTAAACCGGTGTTAGGAGAAATGGTTAAGGTGGAATCGGAATTGGAAACGGAAGTGACGGCGCCCGCGGGCGTGCTGGTGGCAATCACGTTGCCGGCCGAGTTCACCGCGAGGAAAGTACCAGCGGGCGTGCCGAGATTGGTAATGGCCAAGTTGGTCGTCGTCGCATTCGTTGAGGTGGAGTTAACCATCGTGAGATTCGTAATCGTACTCGTGGCGTTGTTCGCCAGAATTCCCCCGCTGATGGTAGCGAGACCTGTAGCAGTTAAACTACCTAAAGCGCTTGTGCCTGCCACCGAAATGTCACCATAAAGTGTAGCGTTGCCAGTCACTTGTAAAGTTGATGAGGCAAAAAATCCACCAGTTGAATTAATATAAAAAAGATTAGAGGCTGAAGCATTTTGGAGTTGCAAAAGATTTGCCGTTTGCCCCGAAGCGCCACGCACGGAAATACCCACCGCGCTGGTGGAAGTAGCTTCCACCGCCAAAGTGGAATTGCTAAATGGGGTGGTGGTACCAATCGCTGATGAATTTGTGCCACTTACCGCGCCCGCCAGTTGAGCAAAAGAGGTGGCGTTAATCGCTTGTCGTGGCGTGAGAGTTTGAAAACTGGAACCATCGGAAGAGGCTTCAACTTGCAAATAAACTGAACGATTATTATTAAAATTATAATCAAGCGCGTCGGGATAACTGTTTGCCGTGTCGCCGATATTAACATTAAAAACTCCCTGACGCACCGTGGTGGAAGTGATGCCCGGCGCCGAACTTGGCCACAAACGATTGCCCGATGACGAAGCATCCCAGATGGAAAATTTAAAATAATAAGTGGTGCCGGAACCACCAAGTAAATCACCACTAGAATTTGTCAGTCGCCCTTGATAACCGAGAATTGTTGGCACGCCTGAAACTGCGTTTGCCCACGTTTGCGGAAGCAAAATCAATACCAAAAGAACCACGAGAATAAATCTCCGTTTCACCCCAAAATTATAACATTGGCGAGTTACCTTAACCTAACAAAACTGTTGATAAATAAAGCGAAAAATCAGTTGACGAGGTTTTTAGTTTGACCGGCAATAAAATTAGTAATATTTTCCAAATTAGTATCAATAATTCGTTTCATCGCCTCGTCAGTATTGAAGGCGTTATGAGGCGTCACAATCACATTCGGCATATCAATTAACAAATGATTGCCCAACACGGTTTTTAAATCATGTCCGGCGAGTTTTTGACCAACAAAAGAAAGGAGTTCATCTTTAACCAAACCCTCTTCTTCAAGCACATCTAGTCCCGCGCCACCAAGCGCACCAGATTGTAGCGCCGAGACTAACGCCTCCGTTTCCACCACCGCGCCCCGGCTGGTATTAATTAAATAAGCCCCAGGTTTAATTTTTTTAATCGTTTCTTGATTGATTAAGTGATGAGTTTCGGGTAAATACGGAACATGTAATGAGATGATGTCACTTTGCGCTAACACTTGTGGGAGCGACAAATAAATAAAACCTAGCTCTTCCGCTACCTTGGCATCGGGATGACCGTCAAAAGCAATTACTTTCATTTCAAAACCTTTCGCCATTTTAATTACATGTTTACCGATGCGTCCGGTGCCAATCACCCCTAAAGTTTTTCCGTCCAAATCAAAACCCCGCAAACCTTCTAAACTAAAACTCCCCGTTTCGCGCACTTGATGATAACTTTGGAAAATTTTTCGCGAGAGACATAAGATCAAGGCAAACGCATATTCCGCCACGGTATTTTCGCCGTAGCCGGGCACATTAGTCACGACCACTCCGCGTTCCTTACACAAAGACAAATCAATATGGTCAAAACCAGTGGAACGCGTGGCGATTAATTTTAAATTAGGCAAATAATCAAGCACGGCGCGGTCAATTTTTGAATCCACAAAAATTGAAATAACTTCAAAATCATTACTAGTTGGCAAATGATTTTCATCAATCACGCTATCAACAAAATCAAACCGTCCGGAAAATTTAGTCGCCAGCGGATGACTGCTCACATAATTTTTTTCCCACGCTTCGTATCTAAAAAAGCCGATTTTCATTGATGATTTTGTCGTTCCGCTTCAGCGATAGTTGACAATGTTTTAATAACCGTGTCTGGGTTTAAAGAAATGCTTTGGATGCCAGCGTTAACTAAAAATTGCGCGAATTCCGGAAAGTCGGAAGGCGCTTGACCACAGATGCCGATGTATTTATTTTTTTCATTGGCAATTTTTATAATTTCGGCAATCAATTTTTTTACCGCGCCATTATTTTCGTTGGCAATGCCCGCCACAATTTGCGAGTCGCGATCAATGCCGAGCGTGAGTTGTCCTAAATCATTTGAACCGATCGACATCCCGTCAAAAATTTGAAAGAAGTCATCTGCCAATAAAATGTTGGACGGAATTTCACACATCACGTAAATTTTTAAGTCCGAATCTTTTTCTTTACTCAAACCAAATTCCGCCATCGTTTGAATCACCTTACTCCCTTCCTCCGGCGTCCGACAAAACGGAATCATCGGAATCACATTTTTTAAACCCATTTCTTGGCGCACCTTTAAGAGCGCTTGGCATTCCAACCCAAAGGCGTTTTTAAAATTGGGATGATAATAACGCGAGGCGCCTCGCCAACCAATCATCGGATTTTCTTCCACCGGCTCATAACGATCGCCACCGATCAGGGTGCGATATTCGTTAGTTTTAAAATCGGAAAGTCTAATAATCACGGGGTGAGGCCAAAAAGACGCCGCAATCTTGGCCACGCCTTCAGCCAATTCATCAACATAAAATTGTTTTTTATCGGCGTAACCAACGGTTAAATCCTCAATCGTTTTAACCAATAATTTAGTCGGTTTATCAACTTGATTATTTTTTAATTTTTCAAAATCAATTAAAGCGTTCGGATGGATTTTAATATGCTCGGTGATAATAAATTCCAAGCGCCCCAAACCCACGCCTTTGGCCGGCAAAAGATAATGTTTAAAGGCTTCATCGGGCGCGCCGATATTTACCATCACTTTAGTGCGCGTTTCCGGGATGGCATCCAATTTATGTTCCAACTTTTCAAACGGCAATTCCCCTTCCATAATTTGCGCCACCGCGCTGGAACAATCCACCGTAATCATTTGACCGTTTTTCAAAATTTTAGTGGCGTTACCGGTACCCACCACGCACGGAATCCCCAATTCGCGCGACACAATGGCCGCGTGAGAAGTCCGTCCGCCTTTGTCGGTAATAATTGCCGAGGCGATTTTCATAATCGGTTCCCAATCTGGGTCAGTGATTTCCGTCACTAAAATTTCACCCTTTTTAAACTCACCAAGCTGTTTGGGACTCAAAATAATGTGCACTTTGCCCGTGGTAATTTTGGCGCCCACGGCAGTGCCCGTCACTAAAGTTTTACCTTTACCGTTTAATTTATATTCATCATAAATATTTTTCTTGGCGCCGGCGTGCACCGTTTCGGGTCGTGCTTGAACAATAAAAAGTTCGCCGGTAATCCCATCCTTGGCCCACTCAGTGTCCATCGGTCGATACTCGCCGTGTTTATCGGAAAAGTATTTTTCAATTTTAACAACCCAACGCGCCAATTCCAAAATTTCGTCATCGGTTAAACTATTTGCCGAGCGCTCGGCGGGCGGAACTTTCACCACCGCAGTTCGCGCGCCGTCATAAATCATTTTAGTTTCCTTAGTGCCTAAATTTCGGGAAATAATCGCCTTGTGACCCGTCTCCAAAGTCGGTTTAAAAACTATATATTCATCGGGCGTTACTTTACCAAGCACAATCATTTCCCCTAAACCGTATGAGCTATTGATGATTACCACTTTGTCAAAACCAGTTTCCGTGTCTAACGAAAAGGCCACGCCCGATAACGCTTTATCGCTTCGCACCATCATTTGCACGCCCACCGATAAAGCGATTTCCGTATTGGCAAAACCCTTATCGGTGCGGTAGGAAATGGCTCGGTCGGTAAAGAGTGACGCGATGCATTTTTTTACGGCATAAAGCACCGCTTCAATCCCGTTAATATTCAAAAAAGTTTCTTGCTGACCGGCAAACGAGGCACCGGGTAAATCTTCAGCCGTAGCCGATGAGCGCACCGCGACCCCAGGGTTGGCACCGTAAATTTTACCCAGATTAAAGTAAGCTTCGGTAATCGCCTGCTTGAGTTCGTCGGGCAAATTTTTAGAAATAATTAATTTCCGGATTTTTTCACCGCGTTTTTGCAAATTGCGCATATCCGCCGTGTTCAAATCTTGAAGGATTTCCGCGATTTGTGATTTCAAACCACTTTTTTCCATAAAGACGCGATAGGCTTGCGCGGTTACGGCAAAGCCATTGGGAATCCGAATGCCCATCGGTACTAAATTGGCAAACATTTCGCCGAGCGCCGCGTTTTTCCCCCCCACCAACGGCACATCTTCAATTCGCAAATCGTTAAACCAAATAATCAACGCCGTGTTTTTATTTTCCATATTTTCAATTATTTTTATTTTTAATTATCAAAATTAAATCTGAAACATTAGAACCAGTGTAACCCATTTCCAAATAATTCCCAACTTGTTTAAAAAAACCAAATGAATTATCATCGGCTAAATAAGTTTTCGGAATTAAGCCTAATTCCGTCGCCGATTCAAGAGTGATTGTATCACAAATGGCGCCGGCAAAATCCGAGTTATCCCGACCGTCCGAGGCTGACGCCAATAAAAGTTCATATTTTTTTATTTTTTCCAGGCCTGCCAAAACTAAAGTCTGGTTTCGTCCGCCCACACCCCGCCCCTTAACGCGCACCGTCGTTTCGCCCCCGTAAAGCCAGAGTGCACCCGCTGGCGTCTTTTCAAATTCGGCAATAATTTGCTTGCCAAAAATTTTGGCATCCCCAACCAATTCCGTATTTTTAATTTCAGCGTTATAACCAAATTTTTGAGCTTCCTTTTTCATCGCTTCAAGCGCTAGTAAATTAGTGACTACTAAAACATTAGACATCTTTTCAAAATATTTTGCGTCTTTAGGCGTCTCAATTAAATTATTTAAAACGGAGGGAAATTTTTCGGAAATCTTATAACGCTCAATGATTTTTTTCGCGTCAACCACGGTGGTTTCGTCTAAAACGGTTGGACCCGAAGCGATAAAATTTAAATTATTGCCCGGTACATCGGAAAAAATTAACGCCACGGCGCGCGCCGGATAAGCATATTTGGCTAAATATCCGCCCCGCGCCAGCGAGAGATGTTTACGCACGGTATTTAATTCCTCAATCGTGGCGCCGGCGTCAAAAAGAAATTTCGTCAGCGTTGACTCTTGTTGACAAGTAAAATTTTCCGGTTGACAAAGTAACACCGAACCGCCACCGGAAATTAAAAAAATTATCAAGTCATCTTTTTCCGCTTGCTTCAAAAGCTCAATCATCGCTTTAGTCGCTTCCACATTTTTTTCTGACGGCAACGGGTGCGAACCAAGATAAAATTTTACGCGCTTGGGTCGTTCACCGGATTTAACATCAATCACCACGCCATCAGTTAAGTGGTCACCTAAAATCATTTCAACTGCGAGCGCGGCCTCACTGGCGCACTTGCCCACGCCAATTAAAAAAATCCTTTTAAAATCTTTTAAAACAAATTTTTCGCTCGCCACATACAAAGTCTCGTCAATAATTTTTACCGAATCTTCAATCACTTTTTTGGTATCAATCGCTTGCAAACCCGCCTCCAAGATATTAAGCGCGTCCCGACGTAATTCGTTAACCGCCAACTGGTCAAAATTTTTGATTTTCATTAAATTAATTTTAATTCTTGCGCCAACTTTTCCGCCTCGGCAAATGTTTTTTTAATTTCTCCTAAACCGGCTTGCCAGAATTCTTTACTGCTAATATCAATGCCCAGTTTCGCAAAAATATTTTTTGGCGAATCACTCGTGCCGGTGCTTAAAAATTCTTTAACTTTGACAATTTCCGCGGGATTTTTACGAACCAGATTTTGTAAACTTTTTGAGATTAATAATCCACTCGCATAAGAGTACACATAAAAGAACGCGCGAAAATGTGATACATAAACCCACCAATTTTCTGAACCCGGCGATTGTTCCACCGCCGGACCCATATAACTTGCCATATGTTTTTTGAAAATCGCGCCAATTTCTTGATGTGACAAAAAACTTTTGGCACGAAAAGTTTGGTGTAATTCCGTCTCAAACCGATAAAAAGCAATTTGCCGATAAATCGTAGAAATGTCATCACCTAATTTTGTCATTATTAACGCCAAACGATTTTTACCTTCCAAACCGCTGGCAATTTCTTGCAAGGCAAAATCTTCCATAAAAGTGCTGGCCACTTCCGCGGTAGAAACCGGCGTATCAAAATAAATTGCCGGTTGGCGTTTTTTTATCAATTCATTATTAATACCATGCCCCGTTTCGTGAGCCAAAGTCAGCACATCGCGAGCTTTATCATTATGATTTAACATAATGAAAGTTGGCGCGCTTAAAAGGTCGTGAGAACAAAAGGCGCCTGAACCCTTATTTTTTTTTGGGTAAACATCAATTTGCCCTTTGATGACAAAATCGTAAAAAATTTCCGCAAATTCCGCGTCAAGTTTACTAAGAGAATTATAAACTAGTTCCGCGCTTGATTGATAAGAATATTTTTTATCTAAACTGCCAATCGGCACATTGCGTTCATGATAAGCCAATTTTGGCAAACCCAGCAGTTTAGCTTTCAGCGCGTAAAATTTTTGCGGAGTTTCAAAATCATCCGCCACCACATTCACCAAAGTATCTACCATTGCACTTTCCACTTCATCACCAAGATGACGATAAAGGTCAGGGCGCGCCAACCCGCGGAGTTCATCAGAAGTTTTTTTAACCGCTAAGACCGAATTAATTTCCGCTTCGGCAACATCCAAATGTTTGACAAAAATCTGATTTAAATTTTTCGCCGCGACATCGCGAATAACTTTATCAGTATCATCAACTAAGCCCACAATTTCCGAAAAGTTTTTGCCGTTAACTTCTTCTTTCGCGAGCAAACTGGAAACTAAACGCACCCAATTAGCCATGGCCGGACCGCCAAACAGTGTCATAATTTTTTCCTCCGGTTCCGTCAGAGTGTACTTGGCTTCAATAAACAGTCGCTCTAAAAAATGCCAATAAATTTTTAAATCAGCGAACGCTAAAAATTCTTTTTGTTTGGCTTCAGTTACTTTGCCCAATCGCAAAGTAAAAAACTGAATTTGATTACCAAGCTGGCGCGAGAGATTTTCAATTTGATTTAAACCAGTTTTCACTTCCGCGCTTTCCACCACCTCATTTCGTAACTGAAAATAATAGCCAACCTTGCCATTGGTGCCAGAGGTTTCAATCCAAGCGTTAAAATCATCCAGCGCTTCTTTAAGAATTTTCGGGTCAGTTAAATAATCCTGTCGCGACTCCCATTTTTCCACAAACTTTTTTGTTTCCGCTTCCACGCGCTTTTTCTCCTCTTCAATTTTCGCATCCGTATCGCTCGCAAACAGAGGGCTTAAATCCCACTTCGTCGGCAAATTCTCTGGCAATTTCTCCAGCTTTTTTTCCATTACTTCATTTTACCCCAACCTCACCCAAACCACAAAATCCCCCAACACCGACTTGTCCCGCGAAGTTTCAACGAAGTGGGAGTGTTGCCATTTTTCAATTGTAGCACCGTCTCACGATCGTGCCGGTTTGCTACAATCATTTTCAATAAATTTTAAATTGGCTTTTTTCTTTGTCTTATTCCATAATTAGGTCATCTAAAAATATCATGCCAAAAATTGTTCAAATTAAAGCGCGGGAAATTTTGGACTCGCGCGGTTGGCCCACGGTGGAAGCTGAAGTGTGGCTTGAAAATGAAATCTTTGGTCGAGCAGGCGTGCCTGCTGGCGCCTCCACCGGCCAAGCTGAAGCTAAGGAATTGCGAGATAATAAAATTTCGCGTTACGGCGGTCGGGGGGTTTTAACTGCCGTTAAAAATATTGAAACTGAAATTGCTCAAGCATTAGTCAATCAAAATTGGGACCAAACCTCGCTTGATAAAAAATTGATTGAATTGGATGACACGGATGATAAAGCGCGTCTTGGCGCTAATGGCATTTTGGCCGTCTCCTTGGCATTTGCCAAAGCGAGCGCCATTGAGCAAAAAATTTCTCTCTTTAAATATTTTGGCGCACTCGCTAACAATAATATATTTACCCTGCCCCGCCCGATGATAAACATTTTAAACGGTGGCGCTCACGCTAAAAATTCCACTGACATTCAAGAATTTTTAATTATCCCAATTGACACTAGTAATTTTAGTGAATCACTGGAACGATGCACCCAAGTTTACCACGCGCTTGGCGAAATTATTTCGCAACGTGGTTTGAGTAGCGCAGTTGGTGATGAGGGCGGTTATGTGCCAGCGGTGAAAAGTAATCAAGGAGCACTAGACTTAATTATGGAAGCCATCAAAACTTCGGGTCTCGCGCCCGGCACGGAAATGGCTTTGGGTTTGGATGTGGCCGCCAGCGAGCTTTTTCAAAATGGTCAATATTATTTTAAGTTGGATAACGAAAAACTAAATGCCGAGCAACTAACAAAAAAATACCGCGTGTGGCGCGACTCCTACCCGCTCATTTCCATTGAAGATCCGTTTGCCGAAGAAGCGTGGAGTGACACCACCAAACTTACAAAAGATTTTGGAAAAGATTTTCAAATTGTCGGCGATGATTTATTTACCACAAATTTAACAAGATTAAAAAAAGGAATTGAACTCGGCGCGGGCAACGCCATCTTAATTAAACCAAATCAAATTGGTACCATTACCGAAACGATTGAAGTTTTCAAGTTTGCGAAAAACGCTGGCTACAAAACCATCATTTCACATCGTTCAGGCGAAACTGGCGACACCACAATCGCTCATTTGGCGGTTGGTTTGAATGCCGGACAAATCAAAACCGGCGCTCCTGATAGAGGTGAAAGAACGGCTAAATATAACGAGTTATTGAGAATTGAAGAAATGCTTCAAAAATGATTGACATTATAAACAAAATTTGCTATAGTTCCAGCATGAAAAAAATAATTATAATTTTAAGTTTGGTTTTAATTTCTGCGCCTTTCAGTGCTTCCGCCACCAGTCAAGCTAATTTAGACAACTTGAAACAGGAATGTTTTTTACCGACCGGTGCATTAATTAATAAAGAATGGATTGACTGCCAAAATTCTATTCTTAACACCGTAAGTGGTTTAGATTTGATCACCCAAGAACGGTCACTAATTTCCACCACTCGTCAGGAAGCCAGTGTTGGCGCCTTGAATGAAATTGACACTCTCGCCAAACAAATTGAGAATATGCAAATAATTGTAAACCTTTTGCAAAGTATTCTTGCTCGTTACTCTAAATAATGTTTCTCGCGACTGAAAATTTTATCCGTCAATTGGCGGAAATTCTGCCAGTGGAATTGTTTGTTTTTCTTGGCAGTATAATTGAAGAAGTCATCGCGCCCATCCCCTCGCCACTCGTTACGATGATGGCGGGGGTTTTGGTTTTTTCCGCCGGAAAAACTTTTCTAACATTAATCGTTTTGGCAATTATTGGCGGTTTAAGCAAAACTTTAATCTGTTGGCTTTTTTATATTTTAGGCGATAAAACCGAAGATTATCTTTTGAAAAAATTTGGTCGGTGGCTAGGGGTGAGCCATACGGAAATTGAGGGTTTGGGAAAATATTTTAATGGCACCAAACGCGATGTTTGGGCGTTATTATTTATTCGCGCTTTGCCTTTTATGCCCACCACGATCGTCTCGCTTTTTTCCGGAATTATTAAAATCAAAATGGAAAATTATCTCTTGGCCACCAGTATCGGTTTAACGATTCGGAGTTTTATTTTTCTAGTGATCGGTTATACCGGTTTTGCCAGTTTGGAATCAATCATCAATGGTATTGGGAGTATTGAGAGCGCCCTTCAAATTATTATTGCCTTGATTTTAATCAGTGTTTTGGCTTATTTTTATTGGCAACGCAAAGTAAAACACAAAATTTAACATGAATTATTTTGACGCGTTAATTCTGAGTGTAGTTGAAGGGGTAACGGAATTTTTGCCAATTTCTTCCACCGGGCATTTAATTCTCACCGCTAAATTTTTAAGTTTAACGCACAGCAATTTCCTCTCAAGTTTTAAAATTTTTATTCAACTTGGCGCCATTCTCGCGGTGGTTTTAATTTATGCGGAAATAATTTGGCATGACCGCGCTTTACTTAAAAAAATAATTATCGCTTTTTTACCTACTGCAATAATTGGTTTAACTTTTTATTCTTTTGTTAAAAAATATTTGCTCGGAAACACTCTCGTCACTTTACTAGCGTTATTGTTTGGCGGAATTTTATTGATTATTTTTGAGCGTTGGTATCAAACCAAACCCGCCCGGATGAACATCCGTTCGGACGGGCAGGCACCAAAATCAAACTTAAGTCAGCTTAATTTTAAACAAGCCTTTATCATCGGTATTGCTCAATCCTTGGCGATGATCCCGGGCGTTTCGCGCGCCGGCGCCACAATTATTGGCGGATTAGGATTAGGACTTGATCGCGCTTCAGCGGTTAAATTTTCCTTTCTTCTCGCAATTCCCACCGTGCTCGCCGCCACCGCGCTTGATTTATTTAAGTCAGAGTTTGTCTTCTCCGGGCAGGAATTTTACCTTCTTGCTATTGGTTTTTTTGGCGCTTTTATCACCGCCTTTTTTACGGTGAAATATTTCTTAAAATTTATTCGTTCTCATAGCTTCGTAAGCTTCGGTATTTATCGCATAATTTTGGCGATTGGCTTCTTTATCTTGATTGGCATATAATGCGAGAATGTTAAAATTAGCTTGCGAATTCTTAAAATTATCACCCGAAATTTATCAGCGTTTCCGTGAACCCGAGCGAATCGTTAAAGTTAATTTCCCCGTCAAAATGGATAATGGGAAAACGCAAATTTTTACCGGCTACCGCTCACAGCACAATAACGCGCTGGGACCATACAAAGGCGGTTTGCGTTTTAGTCCGATGGTAGACGAACAAGAAGTCAAAAATCTTTCCGCTTGGATGACTTGGAAGTGCGCCGTGGCTGATATCCCCTTCGGCGGTGGCAAGGGTGGCGTAATTGTGGACACAAAAAAATTATCAAAAACGGAACTTGAACGACTTTCGCGCGCCTTCGTACGCGCCATTGCTGAGATGATTGGTCCGGAAAAAGATGTCCCCGCGCCCGATATGTATACCACGCCCAAAATTATGGATTGGATGGTGGATGAGTACACCAAATTGGCGCCAAGGACAGTCCTTAAAGATACCCAAGGACTGTCCTTGGCGACGCAGACCTCGGTAACCTTAGCGACCTTCACCGGTAAGTCACTTAATAACGGCGGATCGGAAGGTCGCACTGAAGCCACCGGTTTAGGTGGTGTGTACATTTTGGAAGCATTGGCGAAAAAGAAGAAGTTAATACCCGCTAAAACCAAAATTGCCGTGCAAGGAATCGGCAATGTGGGTGAATATTTTGCCAGACATGCGGAAAAATTAGGCTTTAAAATTGTCGCCATGAGTGATTCCCAAAGTGGAATTTATAACGCCAGTGGTTTGGACACGGAAACGGTAATGTCTTACAAACAAATCAATGGGAGTTTAAAAAACTTCCCAGGTGTGAAAGCGATCTCAAACGCCCAACTTTTAATTTTAAAAAATATTGATGTGCTTGTGCCCGCCGCAATTGAAGAGGTGATTAATAAAAAAAATGCCGACAAAATCAACGCCAAATATGTAATCGAGATGGCCAACGGCCCAACTACCGCGGAAGCTGACAAGATTTTAGAAAAGAAAAAAGTGTTAGTAATCCCCGATATTCTTGCCAACTCCGGCGGTGTGACCGTGTCTTACTTTGAGTGGTATCAAAATATGCATAATGAAAAGTGGACCAAGGATGAAGTGCTGGCCAAACTCAAACCTAAACTCGTGAAAGCATTTAATGAAATCTTCAAGATTGTGGAAAGTAAAAAAGTCAGCATGCGTTTATCCGCTTACGCTATCGCTATTAAGCGAGTACTGACGGCCGAGAAAAATAATGCGCTTAAATAAATATTTAGCCGATAGAAACTTTGCCACGCGTCGTGGCGCCGATAAACTCATTGAGGAGGGTAAAGTTTTGGTGAACGGTAAACGCGCCACGCTTGGCATGCAAGTGTCGGAAACGGATAAAATGGAGGTGAAGGGCGCAGCCAAACCGGAGAGTTATAAATATTTTATTTATCATAAACCACGTGAGCAAACAACTGAAGAGTTGATTAAAGATGGTTTGTTTCCAGTGGGTCGGTTGGATAAGGAATCGGAAGGTTTGATGATTCTCACCAATGACGGACGCGTAACCTCGCACCTTCTCGATCCGAAATTGAATCATGAAAAGGAGTATGAGGTAACGACGCGAAAAAATATTGGCGCGAGTTTTAAACGCATTTTAGAAGCGGGTGTGGAGATTGAAGGTTATCGCACCAAACCCGCGAAAGTGGAATTGGTTGACGAAAATACTTTTAAAATTATCTTAACTGAAGGTAAAAAGCATCAAATCCGTCGTATGTGCGCCGCACTCGGCAATGAAGTTCTCACTCTCACCCGCACTCGTATCCTAAACCTCAAACTCGGTGCCCTCAAACCCGGCACAAAAAAAGAAATCCCCACCCCCGATCTCAATAAATTTTTAACCAAATTAAGGTTTTAAAAACTACTTACTAATTCCACGGTCGTGGATTTAGTAAGTAGTTAAAAAAGTTACCGTTATAATATGATATTTTTACTCCTTCCCTCTTTTGGCCTTGGCGCGGTCGGTTTCGGAGAGGTAAATTTTGCGAAGGCGGACGGATTTGGGTGTGATTTCTAAATATTCATCCTCACACATCACCTCCAGCCCACGCTCAATGGTAATTTCAAACGGTGGCACCAGGTCAATCGCTTCGTCGGAACCTTTAGACCGCATATTGGAAAGTTGTTTGCCTTTGGTGGGATTCACCGGCATTTCCTCGCCTTTGGCGGTGTTGCCGATTACCATCCCCTCATACACCTCGGTGGTGGGATTAATATAAATTACCCCGCGTTCTTGTAAATTCCACAGCGCAAAGCCCAGCGCTTTGCCGGATGCCATAGAAATCATTGAACCGACCGCGCGCTTTTTAATTTCGCCAGCATAAGGTTTAAAACCCACCACGCGAGACGACATAATCCCTTCGCCTTTAGTATCAATCACAAATTGATTGCGATAACCGAGCAACCCACGGGTAGGCCCGAGAAAGGTTAAACGCACCTGATTACCATGAGTTTTTAAATCTTGCATTTGGAACGCCCGCGAACCCAAACGCTCAATGACTGAACCTTGGTAAAGGCTCGGCACATCAATAATCACTTCCTCAAATGGTTCGGTTTTGACATCACCCTCTTCATGAAAAATTACTTGCGGTTGTGACACTTGTAATTCATAACCTTCACGACGCAAATTCTCCAACAAAATCGCCACGTGTAATTCCCCTCGACCGAAAACCCGAAAGCTGTCATTCGTATCAAAATTAATTTTTAAACCCACATTTACTTCCAATTCTTTTTCCAACCGTTCGCGAATTTGGCGAGAATTTACAAACTTGCCCTCGCGTCCGGCGAAAGGCGAATTATTCACTAAAAAATTAAGCGCAATTGTGGGCTCATCAATGGCAATCGCTGGCAAGGCCTCGGCGTCGGCGTTCTCTGCGACCGTCTCACCAATATCAATATCCGGCAAACCAGCAATCAACACAATATCGCCAGCAGGCGCGCTCTCGGCGTCCACTCTATTCAAACCGTTAAAAGTAAAAAGTTTAGTGAGCTTGCCAGTGCGCACTTCGCCTTTAATATTTTTAACAAACACCGTTTGCCCGGCGCGCGCCACACCCTCATACACGCGCGCCACCGCCAGCCGACCTAAAAAATTATCGTAGGCGAGATTAAAAGGTTGAAGTCGAAGCGGTTGGTTGGCGAGTTCGGGATTCACTGCCGGCACATATTTTAAAATCGTTTCCAGAAGTGGCGTGAGATCTTTGGATTCATCAGTTAATTTAATTTTAGCTACACCCTCGCGACCAACAGCATAAACCACCGGGAAGTTTGACTGCTCATCATTAGCGCCGAGTTCTAAAAATAATTCTAAAACTTCTTCTTCCGCGCGCGCCGGATCCGCCGCCGGTTTATCAATTTTATTG
>JBBTTN010000144.1:0-8627 GCA_038064235.1 Patescibacteria group bacterium | reverse complement strand
TGCCAATCAAGTCCGATGGAAACATTGTCATTACTGTAATTTTGATAACCGGTTTTGCTCACCACCAGACTGTAAACTCCGGTTGCTAAACCATCAAAATAAACTTGGCCGTAGGGCAAACAATCCGAGCCGTAGGTAACAGAAATATCTGAAAGGCTTGGTGTGAGAGTGGAAGAAGCGGTGCTCATAAATAATTTGTAACGCAAATAACGGTCATCATTATGAATGGCATTAATGTTGGTATCAATCAAATTGTAATAAGAATTGGTTGTGCCATCTGGACCTAAATAATTGAAGGGGTTACTGGTGGAAGTGGCGCTGGCAAGTTGAAATTGCAAACTGCTAGCGCCGGTGTCGGGCGGTTGATTTATCGGCGACCAACTTAAATTATAGTAAGTGGTGGAAGCCGAACCGGTGTCAAAAGTGGCCGACTCCAACCAGCCGGGGGTTTGATATTGGTCAATAATTTTTTTTAAAGTTAATTCGCCGGGCAAAGTTAAGTGATCAATGTTACCACTCACATCACTGGCGGAAAATTGATTGGCTCCGGTCCCCACCCCACCCGACCAATCGGTTTGGCGCAAAAAACCGCGGTCGGTAATTTGCGTTTCATCATAACCGCTTTTGGTTAATTGCACCGTGGCATCCGCCAGTGGTAAACCCGTGACGCCATCTTTTACAATCACTAATAATGCTTTGGGATTTTTTGGCGCCATAATTAGAGAAACATTTTGAGTCGCGCCGGGCGAGAGCGCGATTGGTAAAAGTGGGATGGTGCCCGCAATATCGTGTGTGGCGGAAGTTACGGTGAAATTGTAAGTGTCCCATTCTAAACTTGGAACATTTTTTTGTCCTCCAGCGCTGGTGGTAAAATCTTGATCGTATTTATAAACCGTGGGCAAGGTACCAATAGTTTTGGCGCCAAGCAAATTAAACGGCACACTCGCCACCGGCGCGCATAAATTAGTAATTGACCTAATTTCAAACTCGCTCACTAAATCAATGGCAAAACTGATTTGGGTTACTTGCCCTGCCGCCACCGTGGAATGTGGCGGTAAAGGGTTGGGGTTGTTTAGCGGATCAATTAAATAAGTTTGCGCCGTGGAGTAACCGGTTTTGGTAACGGTAATTTCATAAGCAAAGTTGCCGGGAGGCACATCCACAATTTGCAACATCCCATCATTATTAGTGGTTTCATCAATTATAATCGGCGGATTGGCTTGATTATTTTCAATATGCACATTAGCATCCGCAATCGCCACGCCACTGTCATCAAACACTTGCACAAACAACGCGCCGTTGGTAGACAAACCTTCCAGATTTTTTGGCGCGATGGTGGAGGTAACAATTAACGGATTAAAATTTTTACAGGTCGCGCAAGCCACTGCCACTTCCACCAATTTATTATCGGCCGGCGAAGTGTCGTTGGGATTGCCACCGATTGTGCCGTCAAACGGTTGGTCAATATTACGCACCGTGGTGGTAATGTCAAAACTCACATTGCCCGCGGTAACCGTTTGCTCGCGCGGAATCACGCCGGAGGGAATGCCACTCACAATCCCCACTTCTTCATAAGCTAAATTATGAGCAATCTCTAGTTGTTGATTCGCCACCAACGCGGCGAGACCTTTAACCCGGGCCGCTTTGGCTAACTCAAGAATATTTAAATAGCCCTGATAAATGCCGAGGGAAATTATGGAAAAAATAAAAATGCCCACCAAAGTTTCCACCAAAGTAAAACCTTTTTGGGTAGGTTTTAGGTGATAGGTTTTAGGTGATAGAAAAAACATATTTTTTTAAAATGCTTCGCTTAAAGAATAAATCGGGCCAATCATTGACACGGCAAAAAATCCCACCGCCACGCCAATCAGCACCATCAACACCGGCTCAATAATCGTGGAAAGATTTTTAGTTGCCTGATTCACTTCCTCCTCATAAAGTGTAGCACCTTTTAGCAACATGCCAGTTAAGTTGCCGGTTTCCTCGCCCACTTCGGCAAGTTCGGCGACGAGAATCGGATAAATTTTTTCATGTTCTTTAAAAAATTCCGAGAGCACTTTACCCTTTTCCACTTCCACCGACGCCACCGCCAGCGCTTCTTGATAATACGGATTTTGCACCACGCGCCGAGTGATATTAACCGACTCCACCATCGCCACCCCCGAGGCCAGTAACGAAGAGAGCGTGCGCATCGTTACCGCCGAATTTACTTCTTTCACAATTTTTGAAATCACCGGCAGGCGCAACATCACTCGCGCCACCACATGCCGACCCGTATCGGTGCGCAATAAACGAATCACCCCAAACACCAAAATAAAAAGTCCAAGTAAAAAAATAAAAGTGTGTGCCACTAAAAAGTCACTAGTAAAAATTACAATTCGTGTACTCAAAGGCAATTCCGCGTTTAATTCTTTAAACAGCGAGGTGATGTTTGGCACCAAAAAAATCATCATTAGAATCGCGATGATAATAATCACCACAATAATAATCGTCGGATAAAGCATCGCCCCGCGCACTTTGCGCCTGAGGTCGTAACTTTTTTGCATTTGATCGCCCACTACTTGCAAGCTCCCGGGCAAATTGCCCGACTCCTCGCCAGCGCCCACCATTGCCACAAACACTGGCGGAAAAACATTGGGGAAGGCGCCAAGGGCGTTGCTAAAACTCTCACCATTTTTTACTTTCTCTAAAATGGCATGGAGAATTTCTTTAAATTTTTTATTTTCCGTTTGCCGTTCAATGACCGAAAGAGCGCGCGCCAGCGAAAGTCCCGCCGAAATCATGGAACTCAAACTGTTAGCAAAAAGAATTTTGTCTTTAAGTTTAACTTGATTAATCAGCGCCAAAGGCGACCACTTGTTTTCCTTTTTTTCCAGCAACGGCACGGCGGAAATGAGCGTTAAGCCCTCGGCGCGCATTTCGCGCGCCAAAGCAAACCGGTCGGTGGACTCTTTAACCTCCTCCACCAGAGTGCCATCATCTCGCCGAGCTTTATATGAAAATTTTGCCATTAAAAATTATTCGGAGACCACGCGGAAGACTTCCTCAATCGTGGTAATCCCTTGCGACGCTTTATAAATGCCGTCTTCCAACATCGTCAACATCCCCTCTTTTTTTGCTTGTTCTTCAATTTGATTATGGGAAACATTTTTGATAATCAATTCTTTAATCGCCTGCGACATACTCAAAATTTCGTGAATGCCGACGCGACCAGCAAAACCGTCTTTGGCTTCATCCGAGGGTTTCGGATGATAAAACGGAATTTTATTCCACACGGCGCTCGCCGGCGCCAAATTTTCCGCTTGTAAAACTTTCAACACCCGATCCAAATCCACTTGGGTGCGCAAATGTTTAATCTCGGCCTCAGTTAAAAAATATTGTTCTTTGGCGCCAGCTAATTTACGCACCAAACGCTGACTCACAATCACTTTAATCGTGGAAACCAGCAAAAACGCTTCCGCGCCCATATCCAAAAGCCGTGGCACGGTGGCGGCCGCCGAGTTGGTATGCAAGGTGGATAAAACTAAATGCCCGGTGAGCGCCGCGTTAATCGCCAAGTTTGCTGTTTCGCTATCGCGAATTTCCCCCACCATCATAATGTCGGGGTCTTGACGCATCAAAGAACGCAAACCGGCGGCGAAAGTTAAACCAATGTCGGGCTTCACTTGGGTTTGATTAATGCGGGGCATTTGATATTCAATCGGGTCCTCAACGGTGCAAATGTTTACATCCGGCGTATTGAGCAAATCAAGAATCGTGTAAAGCGTGGTGGACTTGCCCGAGCCGGTCGGTCCCGTGACTAAAATCATTCCGATTTTGGAACGCATTCCCAAATGAATTCGCTCCAAACCTTCACCGTGAAAACCGGCTTTCTCCAGCGTAAAACCCTGCACCGCGTCGGGTAATAACCGCATCACGATTTTTTCGCCATAATAAGTGGGCAAAATTGAAACCCGAAACGCCACGCGCGAACCACTTGACTCAATTTTAAATCGCCCGTCTTGCGGTAACCGTTTTTCGTCCAATCGCAAATTTGCCAAAATTTTAATCCGCGCCGTAATCCCCGCCGCCACATTTTTTGGCAAAATCATCGCGTCGTGAAGCACGCCGTCAAGACGATAACGAATCACCACCTCCTTTTCATACGGTTCAATGTGAATATCGGAAGCTTTTTGCATAATGGCGTGCGAGAGCAAAGTGTCCACAATCCGCACCACCGGCACATCCTCCGCCAATTTTTTTAATTCGTCTTCCGCCAACTTTTCATCCATCGGTTCACCGTTATCATTGGCTAAAGTTTTAATATCCAACGCTTCTTTTTGAATAATATCGCCGAACTCCGCCTTTAAACTTTTTTGGTATTGCAGGAGAATATTTTTAATGGACTCGCTATCGGTCAGTCTGGGCAAAATTTTCAAACCCACGCCTTTTTTTATAAATTCAATTGATTCCAAATCTTCCGGATTCAACATCGCCACTTCCAAACTGGTGTCGGAACGATTGTAAGCGACAATATTGTGTTTGCGCGCCACCGGTTCAGGAATCAGAAAAAGAATTTCCTTCGCCACCTTCAATTTAGAGAGGTCAATAAACGGAATCCCAAGGAGATACGCCTTGAGCCGACGGAAATCGCCCTCGCTTACTTTGCCACTATTTAAAATCACTTCTTCCAGCGATTGCTTTTTTTTATCGGCAATCGTCTGCAGGGCTTCCACATCCGCTTTGGAAACCAATTCCGAATCAATTAAAAATTGTTTAAGTTTAGCTAAGTCAATCCGCATACCCTACATTATACCTCACCACGCGCAAAAAAAATTTAAAAAGTGTGAGTTACCGTAGGGTAACCCTCGGTAATTTTATTGATCCTCTTCTAACCAATCAAAAATATTTTCTTCAAACTCACTTCGGCTTGAAAAGTAATCAGGAAATTCACTTGAATTTAGGATGGGAGCGCTGTCATCGGGTAAATAACTTGAATATTTATAATTTTCCAAAAAATGTTTAGCTAAATTAGACTTTAAAACTTTCTTATCTCGCCAATTAGGATCAATAATTTTAAGTGGGTTGAGGTGGATATAAGCATAAAGATACTTCAAATATTGGTCATCATCAACATGTTTGGCTTTATATGGACCTTGAAATAACCTACCGCTTCTTTCATTAAGTTTATTAAAATACATGGAGTACGAAGTGGCTATTTTATGGATAAATCTGCTAATACCAAATTCCTCTTTTTCTTTAATTAGAAGATGAAAATGGTTTGGCATTAAACAATACGCGCCGATATCAGCTAAAACATCCCGCTCATCTTCCAAATTACCGTAGGGTAACCCTCGGGTAAAATCAATGTTTAGATTGTCTAGAGACCTGGCATCGTTGGCGTAATAAAGTAATTTAATAAATCTTTGATAATCCTTGCGGTTATTAAAAATAATCCGTTTATCTACACCACGGTTATAAATATGATAATATTCCCCAACTTCAAAATTAAATTTTCTTTCCATATTATTTTTTACCGAGGGTTACCCTACGGTAGATATACTATACCACACCGCGCGCAAAAAAATACCGCAACGGTGAAATTTATCCCTTTGTGGGAGTGGCTAATGGGGCGTTAGTTCTATAAAGTTTAATTAAGTCTTAGCGAAACTAAATATTCCCTAAACAACTTGACCTTCTTACTATCCTCACTGTTAATCAGAAATGGTTCAAGGTCTTTGGCTAACTCCCCAAAATCAAGGTCAGCGGTTTTTGCGAGCAAAATTTCTTTTAATTCCTGACCATTTTTGACCCCCAACTTCTTTTCCAAATACTCATAATTTGGTTTAGTTTGTGGAAACAAGAAAACGATATCAAAAAAATCTCTGCCTTTTGCTTGAGAGCGATTAAGAGCAGCGTAAATTTTTTGTGACAACAGAACATCTATCGGGATGGTGAAAATCTGAGTGAAGACATCAAACCGATTAAGAATTTTAGTCTCTTTTTCATAATTAAAAGCTTGGGGGACGGTGTCAATTTGAATCATTAGCTTTTCTGCTTCAAGACCCGAGACCTCATTATCAAACAACACTTTAGGCATTCTAATATATGAACGATAGGCACCCTTAAAAACATTTTTTACTTCAACCTCGTAACCCTGGCGTTCAAGCCCTTTCTTTATCTCGTTTGCCAGATCGGCAAACTGCTCTTCATTAAGTTTAAAATTATCAAAATCAAGGTCTTCAGAAAAACGACTATTGTTGTAGACAATACGCAACGCCGTACCACCAAGAAATACCACCTCGTTGGCATACGGGGAGTTAAAAATTATTTCTAAAATTTTATACTGCAAATATTCTCTTAAAATATTCCTCTTAAAAGGTCTCTCATTTTCTGGATAATATTGCTCAATATTTTTCAAACTAAGCATGTTCAATATAAATTAAAAATCTCGTTACTCGCTTGGTAAGTGTCTGACTGTTGAAAGCCGAAAGATATTTATTAAACTTTTCCTTATTTATTTTTTCCTTAAACTCTCCAATATTTAACCGCATCGCTTTAAAAGATTCTTCATCGTTTATTTTTGAGTTAAAGTAAAAAAAATCGAGCACTGCCTTTTCAATTTCGGCAATTTGATAATTTTGTCCACCATATTCTCGAAGTTCGTAACCAAATAAAAGCTCAGGCTTAATGTGCTGATAAATAAAATTGCTGATGGCCGTCTTAAAAGATTTGGTCTTTAAGGAGGTAACGGAAGTAACGCCATACACTGCTTCCGGAATTAAGCCGTAGAGCGCCAAGGCCATTTCCAGTGAGAGGTAAGACGGTTGATAAAGATGATTGGCGATAATAAAAAGCGTTGGCTCATTTATTTCTAAATCAGAAAAAATGTAAAAACCTTGTCTAATCTTTTTAATATAATTCTTTTTTTGCCACTCATTAAGCCGACGCAGGTCAAAACCCGGCTCAAGCTTTTCAAGGTCATTGAGATTAAATATCCTAAAATCCCTTAATTTTTCCTTTAGTTCAATATACTGCACATTTGTCTGAAATATAACCAAGTTATGTGTTTTTTAACATAACTTGGGATTATTATAACATATCCTGCTCTTCAATGTGCAAATTGTTTATCCACAGATACTTTAAGGTACTTGTTGACTTTATCTAGTTGTGTCCAGTATACTACTTATATTGGACAAAAAAGACTTATTCTGTCCAGTACAATCAAAACAATATGCTTAAAGACATAGTAAACAACCAAAAACTGCAAAAAGAGCAAATGTTGACCGCTTCATACATAATGCGAAATAAGGAGCCGTTTGCAAAAAAATGGCTGGATTCCAACTTGATAAAAGTAATTCTCGGCCCTCGAAGAGCCGGGAAATCGGTTTTTTCCCTCATGCTTTTAAAAAATCGCCCGTTTATGTATTTTAATTTTGATGATGAAGGACTGTCAAGCGCAGGCGGAATAACTACCGACAAGCTGATGAAGGAATTGCACGCGAGATATGGTCAAGTAAAAACTATTCTATTTGATGAAATACAAAATCTCCCAAACTGGGAACTTTTTGTTAATCGCCTACATCGAGGGGGATATAATTTAGTCTTGACCGGTTCAAATGCCCATTTACTTTCACAGGAACTTGCCACCCATCTGACCGGTAGACATATGCCGATAGAAATCTTACCGTTTGACTTCAATGAATTTCTTCGCGCAAAAAAATACCAAATTAACTCGGAGTACGCTTCATTGCCACAACACCATGGAGAACTTTTGCATCTTACAGAAAATTATTTGCTCAATGGAGGCTTTCCCGAAGTAACCGTGAACGATATTGATTCCAAAGACTATCTTGAAGTATTATTTGACGCGTTGCTTTTTAAAGATGTGGTTAAAAGACATCGGGTAAAATTTTCAACTCAAATCGGAAATTTGGCGGCACATTTAACAAATAATTTCGCTAGTTTATACACGACGCGCAAATTACTCGAAACTTTGAATTTGAAAAGCGCCAGCACGACTGAAAAATATATAAAATATCTGGAAGAGGCCTATCTCATTTTTTCTCTACTCCGCTATTCACCAAAATCCGCGCAACGAATAAAATCTCCGCGAAAAGTTTACGCGATTGACAATGGTTTTATCAACGCCAAGGCGATTCAACATTCTCCCAACAAGGGAAAATTAATGGAGAATCTGGTTTTTACTGAACTGGTAAAGCGAGGGGCTAAACCAAACCGAGATCTATTTTACTATAAAACGCGAAATAATCGCGAGGTTGATTTTGTGATAAAAAATGGAACCGAAACCACTGCCCTCATTCAGGTTTGTTATGAAGCAATAAGTTCCGAAGTGGAACAAAGGGAAACTAAAGCTTTGTTTGAAGCCAGTGGTGAATTGGGAGTAAAAAAACTAATCGTCCTGACATGGGATGAAAAGCGCGAAGTAAAAAAAGATGAAACAACCGTACAATTTATCCCTTTGTGGGAATGGTTAATGGGGAGTTAATTCCTATCAAGGCGTCGCCTTGCTGGGGAAGTGGCAGACCAAACAAAGGTACCTGACCCCTTTAATCTTTAATCTCAAGGAGAGTCCTTTTGTGAAGATTAACTGGTATTTGGGAAGCATTTGAAGCAAGTGCGGACAT
>JBBTTN010000143.1:0-5581 GCA_038064235.1 Patescibacteria group bacterium | reverse complement strand
TTACCAATCCGACTATCAGCTAAAATCATTACCGGATCATGTTGTGAAGTAGCATAAAGTAAACGCCCAAGCGTAAAATCAACCAGATCACGCTTTTGATTTTTTTCATTAAGTAAATAATAATGACGGAAAAAAACTTCAAAAATAAAAACTGAGAGCCAGAGCGCCACAAAAATCGCCATCAAGCCCACTAATCTCGGCATCAATTCCTTCACCCATGGTAAATAATTAGTCAACGACTCAAACCACGGCATCACCGAGAAAAAAATTATAGAACAAACAATAATTAAAAGAATAATTTGCAGTGTTTTAAGAATTAAATGACGAAAGCGATGAGCAAAAAAACCCTCAAGCACCAAACTGGGATAAAGTTGACTATCACGTAATTGTTCGCGAAAGAAGTGCATAAAATATAATCAGGTAATCATTAAGTAACCGCCAAAAAATATCAGGGTGGGAATAATAAATGGTAAAAAGAGCCAAAAAATCATCAGCAAAATACTGAATAAAAAACTACCAATCCAAACTACTACGCCAATAATAATCATCGCGCTCCGAACGATGAAACCAAAAAATCTCATCAACAAATTAACGATTAAGGTGGAAAAAAACTCGCCCGGTTTTAAAAGATTATGACTGTAGTGTTCTGATAATCTCCGCCACGGTGAAAATAGGGTTTTAATTAAAATCGGAATGGAAAAATAATGATAAAGAAACCATAAAAGATTGCCGATAATAATCACGAGGTCGCGAATCGCCAACGAGTAATGCCAAACCAAATAACTAAAAGGAAAATATAAAAACTTCATCCCCTTAATTATATAAAATCGCCGAGCGCTTGGCTACTAGAGCCGGTGTGATAATCTGCGTAATCAATGTTATGATACAAAAGTTATGAACACAAACATAGATTACTGGAAAGAGATACTTGAACATCCCACATCACCATTTAAGGTTCTGTTTCAAAAAGAAAATGAGTACTTATGTAAACATATTCAAACCAATTCAAAAGTATTGGATATTGGTTGTGGTAACGGTCGTAATATTCTCTCATTACTAAATATAACAAATAATATTACCGGGATTGATAATGATACTAAAGCGATTGAGGATGCCAAGAAAAACCTTAAACAGTATCCTGCAATAAATCTTTTAACTGGCACTGCCTTTAATCTTCCTTTTCCTGAAAAAACTTTTGATTATGCAATTTTGATGATGACCCTAGTTAATCTCGCTGATGATAAACAAAAAACACTCGAAGAAATGAAAAGGGTGATAAAAGAAAACGGGAAAATAATAAGTGTTTATTCTGAAAAAGCTTTAAAAAATAGACTTGAAATTTATAAACAAATCAATCTACCAATAAAAGAGGTAAGTGGTGGTCTTGTAATCATTAATGAAAATGTTGAGACATATTTTTCTGAGCAGTTTACAAAAGAAGAATTTGGAGAACTGGCGACAAAAAGCGGATTAATAATTACAAATTATGAAGAAGTAAGAGAGCTAGCTTATATTTTTACATTAAAAAGAATCTAAAAAAAATAGACCAGAGGGTATGAGTATTACAATTCAATATTGAGCTCGGGGAGATTTAATTAATGTTGAAATAAAAATTTAATTTTCAACTTTTTATATCAAATGATAAGGCAAGGTTTGATCAATTTATTACTTACTAATTCCACGACCGCGGAATTAGTAAGTAATTAAAATATAATATGTTACGATATAGATATGGCAAAAACAGAAGGTTTGAGTACGCGAAATAAGGTTACTAGAGTAATTCTAACTTCTTTGGCACTAGGCGGTCTATTGGCAGTAGCAACAATAATTCCTAATGCTCTAAAACTTTTAGGTCCTTATGTAAGCAAATCTAATCGTGTTTTATATAATCGCCGTGGTTACATAAAGTCAACCATAAGTAAATTGTCTGGACGCGGTTTGATTGAATTCAAAAAAAATAAAGATGGAAAAACTTATGCCAAACTTACCGCCAAAGGTCAGCACGAGTTATTAAAGTATCGGTTAGAAGAACTGATAATAAATAAACCACTTCGTTGGGACAAAAAATGGCGCGTGGTGATGTTTGATATTAAGGAATTCAGACATCATGAGCGGGATCAATTACGAATAGAGTTGAGTGGTTTAGGTTTTGTCCGTCTTCAAAACAGTGTTTGGGTTTATCCGTATGAATGCGATGAATTTATCACTTTACTAAAAACTTATTATGGTTTTGGAAAAAGTTTACTTTATTTAGTGGTGGAGAAATTAGAAAATGACACATGGTTAAAAGAAGTATTTGAACTTTAATGCTATTTTACTTTTACTTACTAATTCCACGACCGCTGATTTAGTAAGTAGTTAGAATACTCACTTCAATATCATTTTAAAATCAACAAACTCTACCAAAACTCATAAAAGACTTTTTGGTTAAAGCGAGTGTCAAGCGTTTTGAGCGCTGAGGCGCTTTCCGTCACCGCCGTCTTAAATTCCGGAGAATTAAAAACGGAATTTAAGTAGGCTAAAGTACTAGTTGGCGAATTTTTAAGACTGAAAAGAATGGTTAAGGATTGGACTTTATCAGTTGGGCGAAAAAATTGCACATGATAATCACCGCCCCGAGCAACCAGCAAACGCTCTAAAATATAAGAAGAAAAAGTTGAAGCTTTAATCGTCTCACTAAGACTCGTCATTAAGGTCAGTAGTTTTATAAATTCGTCGTGAGTAAAAGGCGAAGCGCCAAGCGCCGTCACTGGTGTACTTGAAGCCACTGGTGAAAAAATCAAGAGTGGTTGGCCAGAAAATTTTGGTGCCAATCCGAGCGCCACGCCCTCATTATCTAGGTACTGACAAAACTCCTCGGCTGGATGACACCATAAATATTCGGGGGTGCGCGACTCGGCAACCAATTGTAAAGTATTTGCTTCTCGCTTAAATACTAATCTTTTTAGATTAGGAAATTTTAGTAACAGCGTTTCCTTTAACTCCTTGGCGGGATAAAAAAAATAATTGCTTTTGTTTAAAAAATAAAAGAATTGCTCATTGAGTTTTTGTTGGGTTAAATGAAGGATAGCTGGTTTGTCCAATTTTTCAGATTTATCAATTAAAATAATTTGGCGGAAAGCTAAACGCGGATGATTAAAACCGAGAGTAACTAATACCAACAATAAAATTACAATAATTCCCAATAATAAAAAATTAATTTTGCGTCGCCGTTTTTTTGCTTCATCAAAACGCTCAATTATTTCCCGACGCAATGTCTTCATTCAAATATTTTTTTAAGACTTCCGGCACGCGGATACTGCCGTCGGCATTTTGATAATTTTCCACAATTCCTACCAAAAGTCGGGGTGTGGCAACCAAAGTGCCATTTAAGGAATGAGCGAAATTCATTTTTTCGCCGTTTTTGTAACGAATATTTAACCGCCGAGTTTGAAAATCGTGAAAGTAAGAAATGGAATGAGTTTCCCGATAGCGATTCTCGCCCGGCGACCAAACTTCAATATCGTATTTTTTTACCTGTCCGAGCCCGAGGTCGCCAGTGCAATTGGTGACCACCCGATAAGGCAAATTTAATTTTTGCACAAAGTTTTCCGCGTTTTTGAGTAGTTTTTCATGCCACTTCACGCTCTCTTCATGACTGGCTTGGCAAATCACCACCTGCTCCACTTTAAAAAATTCGTGAACAAGAATTAAACCTTTGGTGTCTTTGCCATGACTGCCCGCCTCACGACGAAAACATGGGGAAAACGCCACAATTTTTTTTGGCAAACTTTCAGGCGTTAAAATTTCGTCCATAAAATAACCCATCGTCGCCACCTCGGCCGTGCCCGAGAGATAATCGCCATCTTGAGTTTTGTATAAATCCTCGGCACCTTGCGGGAGATAACCGGTACCCAAAAATGGCTCCGGACGCACCAGCGCCGGCACGAGCATTGGGGTAAAGCCTTGAGCAATTAATTCATCAAGAGCAAATTGCCACAGGGCAAATGAAAGACGCATTGCGCCACCAGTTAAAAAGTAACCCCGAAAACCGGAAACTTTAGCACCACGGGCAAAATCGGCTAAACCGCTATCGCCAAGTAAATCAAGATGACTTTTTGGCGTAAAATCAAAATTTGGTTTTTCCCCCGCTTGTTTCAATTCCACATTATCGGCGTCGGAATCCCCTTCCGGCACACTCATATCAGGCACGTTGGGCACTTCCAGCATTAACTTTTTCCACTCTGTTATTACGCTCTTTAACTCCCCTTCAAGTTTGGCCAGTCCGCTCTTAAGCTCGGTCATTTGAAGAATTAGCGAGACGCGCGAGGTCGGGTCGGCTTTAGTAATTTCACTGTTCGCCAAATTTTGCTTGGCACGCGCGTCCTCAATCTGCTTCATTAATTTAAGACGCGCCTCATCAAGCTTAAGCAGTTGGTCAAGATCAACTTTAAGACGCTTTTTCCGCGCCGCCTCTTTTATCAAATCCGCATTCTCCCTAATAAATTTAATGTCTAGCATATGCTTATAAGATTAAAAGATAATTGGCTTTCTGTCTATCCCAATTGACTCAATCCATCTTATTTTATCATCCTTATTCTCCGAAAAATACACCGTGATTAATCTCTGGTCGAGAGAAAAAGAAAACTCGAGCCAGCTGTTTTTAACCTTACGCCCGAGAACTTTTTTATCACCCAAATACAATTTTATATTTTCAAAAATTTGTTGACTCAAGCGGAGAGCTGCTTGGTGATAACCCTCAATAATTAATTCTTCAGACCAAATGCCACTGTCGCGATAAAGAGTAAAAAAACCTTCCTCATAAGCACGAATAAAAACTTTGATTTGAGAGATTGCCAAATCGCGAAAACGAAGCTCAGGCATGGACAATTACTCTTTTATTTTGAGGCTGACTGTACGATTTCAGTAAACGAGTTCGGAGTCTAGCTGTAGATAACTCAACATATTCAGAGATGATTTTGTTAGCTTCAGTAAGAGAGTAACCTTCTTTATTATTAGTTATTTTCCCCTTTTTATTCATAATTAGATAATAACATAATTTAAGATAGGCACAAGGTCCCTATCAAACCAAAATTAAATTTTCTGTTAAACTTAAGCAAGTGAATAATAAAATTAAATTACTGCCAAAAAAATTGTGGCCAAGTGGGTTGTTAGAAATTCCGGAACCGCCGGAGCAACTTTATATTGAAGGCGAATTGCCCGCGCCGGAAGAATTTACTTATCTCACGGTGGGGGGCTCGCGAAAGTTTTCTAATTATGGTCGCGAGGCGTGTGAAGAAATTATCGCCGGACTCGCCGGTTATCCGGTGGTAATTATTTCCGGCTTGGCTTTGGGGATTGATACCATCGCTCACAAATCCGCGCTCAAGACAAGTTTAAAAACTATCGGTTTCCCTGGTTCGGGCTTATCACGCTTGGTGCTTCATCCATCAAGCAATCGCAAATTGGCTGATGAGATTGTGGCCTCGGGTGGCGCGTTATTGTCGGAACTTGAACCGGAACAACCGGCCGGCATCCACACCTTTCCTCGGCGCAATCGTCTGATGGCTGGCATTAGTAAAGGCACTTTGATTATTGAAGC
>JBBTTN010000142.1:0-5586 GCA_038064235.1 Patescibacteria group bacterium | reverse complement strand
ATAAGTTGACAAAGTAGGGTTGGGACGCTAATGTCTGAACGGAAATGTTAATGTAAATTTGAAAGGGGTGAACAGTGACTTCGTTAAGAAAAGCCTGCAAATATTTAGGTTCTGCAATTGTGAATGTCGGGTACTGGGTGGCAATTGCCATTGCAATACCAATGGTTCTGATGTTGCTTCTGCTTTCGCTGTGTTGCTTCGTGGCCTCAGTACTAGCAGTAATTAACATCGGGAAGTTACTTGCCGTTATTTTCTTCTTCCTCGGCCTGGCATTTTGGACACTCTTCGTCTGGATTGTCAGTAACCGGAAACGGCTAATGTGCCTGGAATAATTCCAATTAAACTGAGAGTAAATCCCGCCCCCAATCAGGAGGCGGGCCTGCCAGCCCTCACGAGTTAACGCTCGGGAGCAGGCTGGCTTTTTTTGTTTGTTAAAATTATAACCATTCTAACCCACCCCTGCCCCTCCCTTACTCTAAGAGAGGGGTTCTGAATTCTCTCCCCCTTAAGGTAAGGGGGATTAAGGGGGTTATGATTACAAACTAAAATCTTTTAATGAATACAAATCGGGATCGTCTAAATCGGTTTGAGTTAAAATTTCATCCTTGGGGAGGTCTATCTCTTGTTCCGCTTCGACGGAATTTACGAGCTCGTTGGCTAAAATATCAACAGACTTTACGGGGCCTTGTTTGGAAAGTAGATCTAAAATTTGATGGAGATCATCAGTAGTAATAAAATCAATCACCACTTTGCCTCCCACTTGCTTCTTCTCAATCTGTACACGCGTGCCCAATTCTTCCGTCAATTTACTTTCCATCTCGGCAATCACTGGGTCTGGTAAATAAGATTTGTTGCGAATGCGTTCATAAGCAATTTTCCGTGCGATTGCTTCCGCCTCGCGCACGCTCATCCGCTTTTGCATAATTTCTTTAAATAAAGTTTTCTGTTCTTCCGGCCGGTCAATCAACATCAAGATCGGTCGCGTGTGGCCCTCATTAATCTCGCCCGCGTTCAAAGCCGCCACCATCTCCTCCGGTAAATTTAAAATCCGCATCGTGTTCGTTACATACACCCGACTTTTGCCCACCCGTTTGGCAATGTCGTGATGCTTGAGTCCAAACTCGTTAGCTAATTTATCAAAGGCTCTCGCCCGTTCCACCGGATTTAAATCCTCGCGCTGGAGATTTTCAATGATCGCCAGTTCCAACTTCATCTTATCCGTTTGCTCGCCACTTCTAATAATCGCCGGCACCTGCGAGATGCCCGCCAGTTGCGAGGCGCGCCACCGCCGTTCACCGGCAATCAATTCATATTCCGAATACAAACTGCCGTCCTCGCGCGTAAATTCTTTCCGCGTGACCACCAGTGGTTGAAGCACGCCGTATTGACGAATAGAGTCCGCCAAATCACGCAGACGATCTTCATTAAAATCGTGACGGGGTTGAAACGGATTGGGTTTTATTTTATCAACCTCAATCCAAAAAATTGATTCATTGGCTCGCTCGGACATAATTATCTATTATACACCTTTTTTATTTTTTGCTCTCGGCAGGAATCGAACCTGCATCACCTCCTTCGGAGGGAGATATTCTATCCATTGAACTACGAAAGCGGAGCAGTTTATTTATACTCCATCTTTGCTAAATTCGCTAATTTTAAGTAAACTACTTTTGTTGCCGGAGTGGCGGAATGGCAGACGCGCACGACTCAAAATCGTGTCTCGTAAGGGGTGTGGGTTCGACTCCCACCTCCGGCATCATTTTACCTTTTACTTGACAAAGACACTATTCTCTGCTACCTTTAGAGTATCCTTGATTTTGCTCAGGGATCCTGGCTACAAGGTTTTGTAGCAGTAGTTCTTTCAAGGAGGTTCGTTATGGACAAAACAAGAAGGGGTGAAATTGCACTTATTCTCGCGAAGCAATACATACGCGAGAAAGGAATCACATTCGATTTTCAAAAAAAGTTCGGGAAAAAGGCCAAGTTGCTCGGAATATCGAGAAACGAGGCTAGGGAGTTTGTGTCGCTCCTTGTGTGCGAGTTGGTAAATGAGGTATTCACGCCTCACTCCAATAAGCCCCAAAAAGGGCGAAACAATAAAAACAAATAATTACCCCTCTCTGTCGTTCAAACCAGCCGTGTCGTTTACCAAAACGCCACGGCTGTTATTTTTATATTTAATGTGTAGTATCTTGATAATGCCCAAACCAAAAGTTTTAGTGATTGTGGGACCCACGGCGAGTGGGAAGAGTGGTTTGGCGATAAGGCTCGCCAAGCGGTTTAATGGTGAGGTGATTTCCGCCGACTCTCGGCAAGTATATCGGGGGTTAGAAATTGGAAGCGGGAGGTTGGAAGTTAGAGAAATGAGAGGAATTAAGCACCACTTGCTTGGCATAGTAAGTCCAAAAAAGGTTTTTTCAGTTTCTGATTTTCAAAAATTAGCCACTAAAAAAATTGAGGAGATTTTAAAGCGAGGTTCATCCCGCCACGGGCGTGGCAAATTACCGATAATCTGCGGTGGCACGGGATTTTATATTCAATCAATTGTTGATGGCATTATTTTGCCAGAAGTTAAACCGAATTTAAAATTAAGAAAAGAGTTGGAAAAGTTAAGTGTGAAAGAATTATTTGAAAAATTAAAAGTTCTTGACCCCGCGAGAGCCAAAAATATTGACGCCAACAATCCTCGTCGCCTTATTCGCGCGATCGAGATTGCTACCAAGCTCGGCAAAGTTCCAAAATTACAACACACCAAAAATTACCGAGGTGACACCTCGGTGAGAGTTGATTTTATTCAAATCGGCATTAAGGTTACGGATGAAATTTTACGGAAGAAAATTAATCAGCGCCTCGCGCGGTGGTTTAAACAAGGTTTGCTGAATGAAGTAAAAAAGTTAAGAAAGCAGAAAATCTCCTTCAAACGAATTAAAGAATTTGGTTTAGAATATTTTTATGTCGCCGAATTTCTGGAAGGCAAAATTAGCAAACAAGAAATGATTATGAAATCCCAAACCGCCATTTACCAATACGCCAAACGCCAAATGACCTGGTTTAAACGCGATAAGAGAATCAACTGGATTCCGGCTGGAAAATCGGCTATAGTAGACGCACTTGGGTTCATAGTTCAATGGTAGAATGACGGTCTCCAAAACCGTTGATCGAGGTTCGACTCCTCGTGGGCCCGCAGAAGTTACTTCTTCCCCTCTTTGTGAACGGTGCGCTTTTTGCACCACTTACAAAACTTTTTGAGTTCAATTTTACGCTCCACTAATTTGCGGTTTTTACGACTCCAATAATTAGTGCGTTTGCACTTGGAGCAAGCTAGTCTAAATAGTTGATCTTGCGACATAGGATGGATAGTTAAAAGTTATAATGTATAAAGTGGAATGTTAACTCAAAACCCTAGAAAAAGCAAGGGCGCCGTGTTATGATAACCTTAAACGCGTCGGTGGCGGAGTGGTCAATCGCAACAGACTGTAAATCTGTCGCCCTCTGGGCTCCGAAGGTTCGAATCCTTCCCGACGCATATCAAAAAGTATTTAAAATTGGCTGGGGTAATTGTCTTACTTTTGCTATTACTCGCCAGTCTTGTTGTAATAAATTTAAACCGCTCATATAAAGCCGGAAAATCGGTGCGCCTTATTGACCGCAACGACGAATTAATGTTGTTAAAGCTAAATAATAAAAAATATTACTCATTATACAGCACCTCTACTCCTTTACTCTTCACTGAATGGTTGCTTAAAAAAGAAGATAAATATTTTTATTATCATCCGGGGATTAATCCGATGAGTTTAATTAGCGCTACTTTAGATAAATTTGGCTTAATAAAAAGACGCGGTTCAAGTACTATCACCCAGCAATTAGTGAAAATTTTATTGGGTAACGAGGTTAAGCGTTCAGCCAAAAACAAAATAACAGAATTAATTTATGCTTTGGCGCTTGATTTTTTAAAAACCAAAAAAACTATTTTAGCTTGGTATTTAAATAGTTCTTATTTTGGTAATCAATTACAAGGCTTGGAAACCGCGAGTCTTGCCTATTTTAAGACGCCAGCTGATAAATTAAGTAACGAGCAAGTTTTGCAACTTCTTGCCACTTTGAGTAACCCGAGTTACCAAAATCCCACTTCCGACACCAACATTTCTCTGGCACAAAATTTGGCTAAACAATTTAAAGTTGAAGTGTCTGAAGCAAATTTTATTGAGCCAAAAATTGTTAACTTAAATCTAAAAAAATTTTTAAATTGGGATGAAGCCTTTGAAATGGCTGAGTATTTAAAAAATATTGAGACTGGTAATTATCAACTTACGATTGACCTAAAACTCACTCGCCAAATTAGAGAGATAGTTCGGAGTACTATGCCGTCATTTTATGACCGCGATGCGCATAATGCGGCCGTGGTGGTGCTAAAAGCAAAAACAAATGAAGTTCTCGCTATTGTGGGTACCCCCGACCCTAAAAGTAAATTGTATGGTCAACAAATAAATATGGCCTTGGAGCCGAGGCAAATCGCCTCAACTGTTAAACCGTTTATTTATCTTAAAGCTTTTGAGGGTGGAATGAGGGGAGACACCTTAATTGATGATAGTCAGTATGAGTTTCGCACCGCTGATGGTCGGCAACTTAATTTAAAAAATTACGACAATAAATATCACGGTATGGTAACGGCTGGTTATGCGCTTAGTAATAGCATCAACATCCCATCAGTCAAAACCTTGGAACAAATTGGTTTAGATAATTTTAAAGATTTTTTAACAAAATTAAATTATTCAAATTTAGAAAAAGTTGAGGAGCATCAGCTGGGAGTGGCGCTCGGCACTTTACCTTTTAGCTTGTTAGAACTTACCCACGATTACTCTATTTTTCCGCGTGGCGGTAATTACAGCTCACTTAAACTTTTTACCAACCAAAAAATTAATGACCGAATTTTCCCTAAAATTGATAGACAAGTTATTGATAAAAAATTCGTTGAAATGATAACCGATATTTTGAGTGATCGACGTATTGCCACCGATCAATTCGGCTATGTGAGTAATTTAAGCTTACCAATCGCAAATTACGCCCTTAAAACCGGGACTTCAGATGATTACCGCGACTCTTGGGTAATTGGTTATACGCCAGATTTTGTTGTGGGCACTTGGGTAGGCAACGCGAACAATGAATCAACAAAAAAGCTATCGGGTCAAACCGGCGCTGGCGAAATTTGGAGTCGCGTGATGGAGTTAATGGTCTCTTATGAAGATTCTATTTAACACTGAAGCGCGAAGCATTTGAGCGACCAAAGTTTTCCGGATTATCCATTTCCCAAATTTGCGCTGGTAAGTGTAAATAATCACCGGGCACCAGCGCTCTCACTAGATAGTCAAATTTATAAGTTCCTGGTTTTAAATTTTCTCTAAAGATAAAGGCTCGATCATCACGCCACTCATAATGTGATGGCCTAAATTGGTTGCGCTCAAATTGACTCAAGTTATCATCAAGCGTTTGATTTTCAGTACTTAAACTGGTATCAATAATTTCTAACCCAGCTGGAATAAAGTCTTCAATCGCCACATTGCGCCGAGTTACCGGTACAACGATCTC
>JBBTTN010000141.1:0-2084 GCA_038064235.1 Patescibacteria group bacterium | reverse complement strand
AATCATTGTGGCCACCAACGCCGTTTTGCTTAAACGCGTGGAAAAAGATTTAATTGCCGTTTAACTTAAAGGTCGATCTGTTAAAATTTAAATGAATGAACGTATTTAAATTTTCGATTATCGTTTTATCAATTTTGCTTATTTTTTTAATAAGTACTTATTTAATTGGATTTCAAGAGATGCTTCATCCCAAAGAGCAATATGATAATAATCATAACGTTATCGACAATAAAATTTTAATAAATGGTTTGAACATTTACTATCTTGAGCAGGGTGGAAAAGAACTCCCAACCGTAATATTTTTACACGGTTGGTCTGGCACTTATGATCAAACATCAATCCGTCAGATACTGACAACATTTCATCAAAATGGTTACCGGGCTATTTCGATTGAACTTCCAGGTATGGGCAGATCAAGTACTCCATCAATTTCCTGGACTAATGAATTGTATGCTGATTTTCTTAATGATTTTACTGAATCATTGCAAATTAAAAAAATGATTTTGGTAGGGCAGTCATTTGGCGGCGGAATTGCAGTCAAATTTTCTCTCAAGTATTCCGACAAACTCGAAAAACTTGTTTTAGTAAATGCAAGTTCGAACAACAAAACTAAATTTAAGAAAAACCTAGTTAAATTTTTGGGCGGTATCTTTAAAAAAGTAATTGCCACTAAAACATTTCCTAGGAATTTTCAAAATCAACTTACTGAATATATGTTGAGACTCCCCAGCTCTGCCTTGCAAGACCAATCAGCTATAGATAGGTTACCAGTGATGTCCGACACCTTTGTCCTAACTCACAGTGAAGATATGCTTGAATCGTTGGCAAATATTTCAATTCCAACCCTGATAGTATGGGGTAAATCAGATACTAAAATCCCTATTTCTCAGGCACGGAAAATGGCTGATTTAATACCTAATGTTAAGCTGTTTGAACTTTCGGGGGGACACAGATTAATTTATGACAAGCCAAAAGAGACTGTCAATTTAATTATCGGTAACTTGTCAAACAGCGATCTTTAAACCAGCTCCTTGCGTCTTCATAAAATCTTCATGAGCATTGGTGTATTCTTTGACTTATGTCTCACTGTCAGGTCCATATTAAAGGCATGCATTGCCGTTCGTGCGAAATTTTGATCGAGGACGAATTAACTAAAATTCCGGGAGTTAGTCAGGTTAAAGTCGATTACCAAACCGGTACTGCTTCTTTGGCCGCCGCGGAAAATTTACCCGAATCTGCCATTGCCGCCGCTGTAGCCCGCGCCGGCTATAGTTTAGGCCGAGACGAGCGGTCGCTCTTATCCCGGCGGGCCCAAGATTGGGGGGAGTTAGGGATGGCTTTTTTAATGGCCCTGGGTCTGTATTTTATTGCCAGTAGCTTAGGCTTAGTTAATTTGTCCCAGCACGGCAGCAATTACAATAATTTATTAACCGTATTATTAGTTGGTCTGACTGCCGGCGTGTCCACTTGTATGGCTTTGGTCGGCGGTTTGGTTTTAGGCGCTTCGGCTAAGTTTGCCATCAAACACCCCCAGGCCTCAGCTTGGCAAAAATTCACCCCGCACTTATATTTTAATTTGGGCCGAATTATCAGTTACCTTATCCTTGGCGGCGTCATTGGTTCTTTAGGCTCAATTTTTCAGTTATCGACCGGGGTTTTAGGCTGGTTAACGATTGGCGTCGGTTTAACCATGCTGGTTTTGGGCGGCCAATTAATGAATGTCTCCCCGTTTTTAAGCAAACTTAGCTTTACTTTGCCCAGCGGTTTAGCTAAGGCCTTGGGGATAAAAAGTTTATCCAATGAAGATTATAGTCACAGTAATTCATTTACTTTGGGGGCGTTAACTTTTTTTCTGCCATGCGGTTTTACTCAGGCAATGCAGCTTTACGCCATGAGTAGCGGCAGCGCCGTCACCGGCGCCGTCACCATGGGGGTTTTTGCCTTAGGCACTGCGCCCGGTTTGCTTGGTGTTGGCGGCTTAACCTCGCTGGTAAAAGGCATGGCCGCCAGAATGTTTTTCAAAACCGCGGGCGTGGTCGTGGCCGGTTTAGCTATTTTTAACATCGGCAACGGCATTAATTTAA
>JBBTTN010000140.1:0-11762 GCA_038064235.1 Patescibacteria group bacterium | reverse complement strand
ATCCACTTGATAATTTAAGAGATTTTGCTATATTTGAGTTGTGCCTGTGGGCGCAAGCCCCGTTCAGCTAAGGAGTTCCTAAGCTGAAGGCAGGCATAACAAAATCACCTCGCGGAAGCGGGGTGTTTTTGTTTTTACTCACTTTCTATTTCTCCATTAAATAATTTTTGATTTCCATTTTTTATTTTTGAATATGGCATCACGCTCCAAAAAATTATATTGCCCGTTCCAATTTTTCTTAACACGGTTTTGATTTTTATTCCTTTGCTTCCAACGATTGCCACCAAGCCCCAGTATTCAACATCTTTCATTGGTGTAAAACCATCCCGTGGAGACTTCTTGCCAATCGGAGTTAGTAATTTTCTGTATTCTTGTATTGTTCCTGATTTCTTTATAATTTCTAACGCCAAAGGTAAGAGACTAAATTTAAGAAGTTGTTCTCTTTTGTCGCGCTCTCGACGAGCTGAAAATTGTAAATGGTGAAAGCCGTCAGAATTTAAAATAATTTCTGTTTTGAAGTATGGGTTGTATATTGTTTTTTGGGCCGAAAAAACCTCTAAAGCTTTTTCTTTTCTCTCATTAAAATATTCTGCCATTATTTCCATACTTAATATCATAACGTATTTAATTAAAAATATCCTCATTATCCATCGCTTGCGGGGTGAGAATATTGTCTGGTAACACTCGGTGTTGGGGGTTTTTAGTAAAATATGATTTTGTGCTTTATTGTAGTAAAATGTGCAGATGTCGTTAGAAGGCCCGCAATTTTTAAAACAAAAAGATCCCAAGCTCCATACCTCGGAGTCAGTGGAACACGCCCAAGAGCAAAGAAGTCAAAAAGGCGAAGAAGTTCACCAAAAACCAGCTGAGAAAATCGCCGACTGGCTGGCAGTGCTGGAGCGCACCCACTTAGGTCACCGTGATGACTCAAGGGTACTAGAGCGGATTAAAAACTCGTATCATAAACAATATGTCATTAAATCTGAGGCGATCCCTGAGTCGGCGTTTATTCTGGAACAACAAATTGCCAGAAATCTGGGTCACGGCACTGTGGAGATTACCGAGGAATTTAAGGAACAAAAACGCGAGCAAATCATCAATGATCAAACCCATAGTTTAGACCTTTGGCTTGATTATCTTACGGCACCAGAAGCCGACGCTTACCCAACTTGGGCCAAATACTGGGCCTTCAAGTCGTTGGTGACGATGGGGAAGTATGAAAAAAGTGAGCAAGAAGATGTTAAAGAAACCGCTCGCTTTACTGAACGAACTAAAGATACGGTGGCAAGCTTTCCGCCTCTTAATGCCGCCGCTTTTGCTTTAACAGTGGGAATAATTGAGGCAAAAATCAAACAAAATATCTTACCCAAAGACCAACGCCAACCAGCGCAAAATGTTAGCTCCAAACTCTCAACGGTCGAGTTTGAGAAACTTATCGCTGGCGAGAATTTTGCCAAACTCTATGCCCAATTTTTAATTGAGCAACCCGTTTACTCAAATGAGGGTCTCCAAGAAATCAGAGGTAAATGGAAAACCTATCCCCAAGGTTCGGCGCCCGATGAGTTAGTCAACTCGCTTGAAGGTTATCCGTTAGAGTGGTGTATCAGAAATGCCGGCACCGCCGAGAATTACTTAAACGGTGGCGCGATGCATCTTTACTATTCAATTAATCCTGATGGCGAGGCGGTGGTGCCTAGACTAGCGATCCGAATGCAAGGAGAAGAGATCGCAGAAATCCGAGGCATTGCCAATAACCAAAATCTTGACCCATATATTACTCCAGTAGTGGAAGCCAAAATTAAGGAATTTCCCGATGGTGAGAAGTATCAAAAGAAGTCAAACGATATGAAGCGAGTGACTGACATAGAGAACCGTGTTAGCAAAGGTGGTGAACTTACCCCAACTGACCTACGCTTCCTTTATGAGATTGAGGGAAAGATTGAAGGATTTGGCTATCAAAAAGATCCACGAATTGAAGAATTATTAATTAACCGAGATATCAAAGTAGACTTGGCCAATATTTTAAATGTTCCTAAAGAACAAATTAGTGTTACTGATGATGAAGCACTAAAAGGAAACATTAAATTTCATTATGGCGATCTTGACCTTGGTGATCTCACGACCGCCGAAGGTCTCACTTTGCCTCAATCAATCGGTGGCGGTCTTAACCTTGATGGTTTCATCAGCGTCGAAGGTCTCACTTTGCCTCAATCAATCGGTGACTATCTTTACCTTGGTGATCTCACGACCGCCGAAGGTCTTATCTTACCTCAATCAATCGGTAGCAATCTTGATCTTCATAGTCTCAAGACCGCTGAAGGTCTTACTTTGCCTCAATCAGTTGGTGGCGATCTTAACCTTAACGGTCTCATTACCGCTGAAGGTCTCATCTTACCTCAATCAGTTGGTGGCGGTCTTTACCTAGGTAGTCTCACCAGTGCTGAAAAAAATAAATTAAAAGTAGTTTTTCCCCAGTTAAATATAATTTAGGGTAGTTTTAGACAACCTAACTTTTTCTTTTTTCACATCGCTTGCGGGCGGAGATTATTGTATGATATATGGGTGATGAAATATCTCTCGGCGGACGCCGTTAGCAAAAAATATAATTTGAAACTTGAGGAAGTTAATCGCTTGTGCGTTTTCCGGAAAATTATTGGTAAACGGCTAGGTGAGGAGTGGTTTGTGGATGAAATTTCAGTGAAAGAATATTTAACTAATCCCGACCCGACCATTTTAAATCTTGACCGCGAAACAACTCAACCGTTAGTCAAACTTTTTTCCGCCCTTGGTTTGATTATAATTTTAGGTTTTATTTTAACCCCAAAAAATTTTCAAGCGTTGGTGGCGGGTGAACAATTAGTGGCACAAACGGTAGCGGAACGCGGAAGCACTGCCACCTTTCAAGCATTTGACGGGGTGGTCGCGCGCACGGCCGAATTTGGCGCGAGTGGTCGCGAAGCATTTTTTCAAACCAAAGAATTTTTTCAAAATCTTGGTCCCATCAGTCAAGATAATTATAAATATTTTACGCAAAAGATTAGTAATAATTGGGCCACCTTTTTGAGTGGTAATAATGGCGAGGCGAGTGTGGCGGTAGCCGGTTTTAGTGAACAAACGCGCGAGGCGTTAAAACAAGAAATTACCGCCGAACTTCGGCAAGAATTACTCGGCTCGTTTGGTGGTGGGCAAATTCCACCAGCGCAAATTACGCCCGCCAATCGCGGTTTGGTGGTGGTGCCATCCACTGGCAACGAAGTTTCCGACACCGAATTAAAAAATAATTTGCAAAATGTTTTCTCCGACCAAGTGCGGGTGAGTTTTGACGCTAGCGGTCAAGCGGGAATTATCACACCAATTTTTCGCGGGACGGCGGGCACCAATTATCTTTTTATTTTAGCGCCTATCAAGCAATGAAAAAGTTAATTTTTTTCTTGGTTAGTTTTTTAATTTTTACGCCAGTTTTTGGAAGTGAGGGAAATTTAAGTATCAGTCCGGCAAAAAACGAATTAGTGGTGATTGCCGGTCAAACCCTTGAACAATCCTTAATGATTTTTAATGAAACCAGCGCGCCGTTAACCCTCAAACTTGAGTCGGCGGATTTTTTGCCGGAAGTTGCTTTAAGTTCCGCGAGTCCAATAAAATTTAGTTTAGATGGAGATAACCCTTATTCGCTTCGACATTACTTAAACTTTAATCACGAACCATTTCAAATAGCGCCGGGCGAGCGAGTAAATATTCCGGTGCTGATTACGCCACCAAAAAATCTTTCTGCGGGCGGTTATTATGGCGTAGTGTTTGTGAAAACTGTGCCGGTGGTTGGAGAGCAAAATGGTGCCAAGGTTGAGGCGCGTTTGGGGAGTTTATTTTTTGTAACCATTCCCGGACCGGTAATTAAACAAGGGGAACTTAAAGATTTTGGTTTGATTGGAAATAAAATTTTGTGGCATAAAAAAGATTTACCGTTACAAATTTATTATGAAAATTCCGGCACCATTCATTTAAACCCTTACGGGCAAATTTCGCTTACCGATTCGTTTGGTACGGTGAATAATCTTTTTGTGGACCCGTGGTTCGTGCTCCCTCAATCAGGGCGGTTGCGGGAAATCACTTTGCCTAGTCTGAAAAATTTTTGGCCCGGCAAATATCAAGTTAAGCTTGAACTTAATCGCGGCTATGACGATATTATTGAGGTTAAAGAATTTTCGTTTTGGTATTTGCCGTGGTGGGTGGTTCTTGTTTTAGTTTTGCTTTTATTATTTATTTTTAAAATAATTAAAAAATTAGTTTTTAAAATAATTTTAATTATTATTTTACTGGCGCTCGCTGGCTCTACTTTTGCTTATGTGGCGTCAAGCACTAATTATCGGATTCAAAGTGACAGTTTAAATTTTGCTGGCGGTAATTCCACTTCGACTAATTATGAAATAGAAAGTAGTTTGGGGGAAATTGCTACCGGCGTGGGCACAAGCACTAATTATCAAATTAAAGCCGGTTATCAACAAATGTTGGTTAGCTCAATCTCCATTACTTCTCCGGCGGATATTACGCTCGCGCCGGCTTTAACTGCGGTTGGTAGCGCTACTGGCGAGGCAAGTTGGACGGTGATCACCGATAATCCGGCAGGTTATACTCTGGCGGTTAATTCCAGTGTCAGCCCCGCCTTTGTTTCCAGTAGTGATTCTTTCGCAAACTACACCCAATCAGGCGCGATACCCGATTACTCTTGGTCGGTGGGCTCATCTGCTTCCGAGTTTGGTTATACGGTGGAGGGGGCAGATACAGCAACGCGTTTTAAAGATGATGGGGTCGCGTGCAATACCGGCATTTTAAATAATACCAACACTTGCTGGGACACTTTTTCCACTTCACCCGTAACTATTGCCAGTCGCAGTAATTCCAATACTCCGTCGGGCACTGCCACCACCATAAAACTTCAGGCGGAAATTGGTTCGAGTGCCACACCGGTTACCGGCACTTATTCCGCCACGCTCACCCTTACCGCCACCGCGCTTTAAACAATTATGAATTACGAAACTCCTAAAAAATTATTTTTAATTTCTTTGCTTGCGACTTTTTTTATTTTTAATTTTGCTCACGGGGCGAGTGATGCGGTTAACGTGAGTTTAACCGTCACGGCGCCGAGCACTGGCGGGGGAGGCGATCCGGGTTGCACCACTGATTGTCCGCCCACTCCCGTGCTCGGTTGCACTGATTCCACCGCCACTAATTACAATAGCTCGGCAACTCAAAATGACGGCAGTTGCGTTTATCCGATTACCGGTTGCACCAATCCAACGGCTTCCAATTACAATAGTTCCGCCGTTACTGACAACGGCAGTTGCATTTTTTCGGTGGTTAATGTTGGCAGTTTTTCCGCCGATTTTATTAGCGCCTCAAATTGGATTCGTCTCACCTGGAGTAATCCTAGTTTCGCGGGTTTTCAGGCGGTGCGGATTGTGCGTAGCTCCAGTTCATTTCCCTCTAGTCCAACAAATGGCCAGCTAATTTATGAAGGCACGGCGGAAAGTTTTAACGATAACAGCGTTACGGCGGGCAATACTTATTATTATTCTGCCTACGCGCGAAACACTAATGGCGATTATTCTTCCGGCGCCGTGGCGAGCGTGTCAATTCCGCCGACTGATGTGCCACCCCCGCCGATTGATGAACCGCCAATTCCTCCTGGCGAAGAACCGCCACCTTTACCCGGTGAAGCTGGCGGTCCGCCCGACCCGTTTGACTCTTTTCCGGTGATTGAAGAAACGCTTGACCCCTTGGTGTTGGATTTAAGTTTTGGTGATTTTATTTTTAGTCAACCGGGTGAACGACGCCAATTTTTTGCCAGTGGCGGCACGGTGCAAGTGAACGGTCAGAAAACTCTGACGGTGAGCGTGCCTTATGAAAAGGTGCCAGAGACTTTAAAAATTATCGGACTTTCAATTCGCGATCCGGAAAATCGGCAAAAAGTTTTTTCTTTTCTTTTAAAAATTAATCAAGATAAATCGGCGTACGAAGCCACCATCGCGCCTTTGGGTCGCGATGGTACTTATCAAATTTATGTTTCCATAATTAATTATCAAGATCAACGAGTTAAACGATTGGACGGTCAACTTTTAGTGGCGGGTGTCGGCTTAACTAGCTTTGGCGCCGTGAGTGAGGCGGTGAATAAAGTGGGCACACCGCTGGTGATTTCCACCGGTTTGGCGATTGGTGTCGCGCAAGGTTTGGCGTTTGGCAGTATTACTTCACTTTATGATGTGTATCTTTTAGGGTTAAAACTCTTCGGCTTACTGTTAAGTTTTTTGGGTTTAAAAAAGAAATCGCGACCGTGGGGCGTGGTTTACGATTCGGTGACCAAGCGCCCGCTAGACCCGGCTTATGTGGTGGTGCGCGAGGGCGCGGATGACCGCAATACCGCGATCACCGACCTCGACGGTCGTTATGGATTTTTCTTGAAAGCGGGCCAGTACACTTTGTTTGCTAACAAAACTCACTATGAATTTCCCTCCAAAAAACTGGCGGGTAAAGAGCGTGATGAACTTTATCATGACCTTTATCATGGTGAAATTTTGCAAACAAAAGAAGCGGAAGTGATCAATCGGAACATTCCGATGGATCCGGTGGCGTTTGATTGGAATGAGTTTGCGAAAAATCAACAAGGATTTTTTATTTTGCATTCGCGCAAGGAGCGCTGGCAAAAAAGATTTTCGTTTGTGTTGCGCTGGGGCGGATTTTTACTCTCACTTTACAACGCGATATTTTATCCGGCGGCGCTTAATCTTGGCGTGTTCGTTCTCTATTTAATTATTTTTACTGCGACATACTTTTTTGGCGCGAGACATAAAGTGCTCACCGTGCGTTCGCAGTCGCGCAGTTTACCGCTTGCCTTTGCAATTATTAAAGTGCTGGTGCCCGGTGTGGACCAAATGGTGAAGTCGGTGGTGGCGGACGAAATGGGACGCTTCTTTATTCTTACTCCACCGGGCGAGTATTATATAACGGTGGATGAAAAACAACCGGATGAATCTTACAAACAAGTTTATCGCTCTCTCCCCAAAAAACTGGAAAAAGGTGTACTCAATGAAGATATTTTAGTCCCGTAAAAATTATCATGTTTAAACCTATATCAGAAAGATTAGAAAAATTAGCCTCTGTATATTCTAATAAGATTACGGAGTTGGAAAAAGTTTTTGATGAAAAAACCAATGTCTATATTGATTATGCTAATGTTCGACCTTGGGCACAAAAACTTGATTGGCATATTGATTTGAAGCGCCTTAAACAACTTCTTAATTCTTTTGATACTATTAATGAAGTAAAGTTTTATCACGGTACACTAAAACATAATTCTCATTCTCAAATGATGATTAAAGAAGCCGAACGACTTGGTTATATTGTTAAAACCAAACCGGTTAAAATAATGAAGCTTTCAATTGATGCCTCAAGTGTTCCAGTTAATTCCCTCGACCTTCTAAAAGATTTTATTCGTAAACCATTATTGGCTAAACTTAAGGTTGAGACTGTTGAATCTCTAAATAACGAACTAAAACTTCTTAATCAGCAAGGGATTTTATTTATAGAGGACATGAAATCAAATTTTGATGTTGAGATTGGTCGAGATATGTTACGCGATTATGACAAAAGTGGAATCAACAATTTTATCCTCTGGAGTGGTGATAGCGATTTTGAAGATCCAATTCGTCAGCTTTTAGAAGATAAAAAGAAAGTGATATTGTTTGCTACAGCTCGTCGAGTGGCCACGGAACTCAGTGAACTTCGCTCAAAAGGATTAGTAATTTTTGATATTCAAAAAATTAAAGAATTTATTTGTTATAAAAAAGAAATGAGATTACTCCCTAATGAAAGCAAAGGGGACCTCTTACGAGGCCCCCAAGCTTTAGAAAAATGACTTTTTAGGGTCATTCATAGATTATCAGATAACATAAAAAAGTAAAGAGTTATCCACATGGGGAGGAAATTTCCATAATTACGAGATAAAAAGAAAAGGACCGATATGCGCATAACGCATATCGGTCCAAACTGCTTGAGTGGCTACTAATTACAAGCTAGCCATTTGGGGCGTACAGAGCTCAACGCTCAGTTCCCCGTTTTCGATCTTCAGGTTGTGAAGCGGTTCCAGCGGAACCGGGTTGCCGATTTTACTCCCATTCGCATCGTGACGGCGAGCCGTCACCGGATTACCCTCGTTGTTGTAACGGGGTATGCGGTGAACCATGTTGATACTCACCATGGTCTTGTCGGGGATTTCAAGCCCGTCGCGATAAAATGGGTTCTCAAACACCCCTAGCACTTTCCAGTAAGCTTCTTCACACATACACTCAAGGGCGGTCAGTAAGTCCTCATTTACTTCCTTGAGTTGTGGATGCTGTTCATCGCCATCTCGCATCCTGGCAAAGATGAAATCCACCGAATAATAGCGTGCAGTGTAATCCTCTCTGTTGACGGCTTCTCGTGATTCATTGCAAACATCTACTAGTTTGTAGCCCTCATCCTCCAACATGTTGGAGACTCCACCCAGGTCACACTGCTTCTTGTTGTTGATGACCATCTTACCACTTTTTGTCGTCGGCTTTTCGTCAGATTGTGCAGGTTTACGACCAACGCTTGACCAGGCCCGCACGATTCCGGGAATTGCGTCTGGGTTAGAAAATGAGAACCGTAGCATCACTATTTGTGCGCAATTAAGATTAACCACTGTACTTCTCCTTTAAAAAGGATTAAGCGATTTTGCAAGGAACACTCCTCGCCAGCCCAGAGCATAGCAAACTACTTTATATTTGTCAATAGTGGGAGATTGTAAAAAAGCGCTAGAATAACCTTACTTTATGACACCGGAAGGACCAAAATTTGTGATACAGGGTTTGGGCGGAAAACGCTTACTGCGTGGGAAATTGGCGGTTAACGGCTCTAAAAATGACGCGCTTCAGGCTCTCTCCGCCGTGCCACTTTTTAGTGGAGTTTATAAACTTAAAAATGTTCCCGAAATTGAAGACATCAAAAAATTAACAGAAATTTTAATCTCGCTTGGTGTTAAATTAGTTTCTCATAAACCTCACGAATTTATTTTTGATTGTCAAAATTTTGTTAATTCAAAAATTGATCCGGAAATTTCCAAACGTCTGCGTGGCTCGGTAATTTTGACCGGCCCACTTTTGGCGCGTACGGGGATGGCATACTTTCCGCATCCGGGCGGGTGCGTGATTGGCGAACGACCAATTGATATTTTTTTAGACGGTTTTAAAACGCTTGGCGCCAAAATAATTTTGGAAGAAAAACTTTATCGAGTGGAGGCGCCGAAGGGTGGTTTAAAAGGGGCGGAAATATTTTTTCGTTATCAGTCGGTAACCGCGACCGAAACTTTTATGATGGCAGCGACACTAGCGCGCGGTATTACTATTTTAAAAAATTGCGCCATTGAACCGGAGATTGCCAGTCTAGGAAATTTTTTGATCAAATCTGGCGCCAAAATTGAAGGACTGGGGACTCTTACTTTAAAAATTCGCGGTGGCAAATTACTCAAGGCGCCAAGCACTGGTTACAAAATTTTACCCGATCGGATTGAAGCGGGGAGCTTTTTAATTCTTGGCGCCTTAACCGCCAAAAAACTAACAGTTACCAATTGCGTGCCGGCGCATTTAGAATCTTTAATAAATTGGCTCCGGGTTGCTGGGGTGAAAATTATTGTCAAAAAAAATTCGGTCATAGTGTCGGAGACGCGCTTGGCGCCAGAGTTTATGCCGTTAAAAATTCGCACGCACGAGTATCCGGGTTTTCCCACTGATTTGCAAGCGCTAATTTCCGTCTTCCTGACTCAAGCGACCGGCGAAAGTAAAATTTTTGAAACTATTTTTGATGACCGTTTGCATCACTTGCATATTTTAAAAGAGATGGGCGCGAATGTGATGGTGCACGACGCGCATCGCGCCACCATTGTTGGTCCTACCCCACTGACTGGTCGCCATGTTTACAGTCCGGATTTGCGTGCCGGTTTGGCGTATGTGATTGCCGCCACCATCGCCGAGGGTGAGTCGGTGGTTCACAATGTGCATTATATTGACCGCGGTTATGAACGCTTAGACGAGCGTTTGCGGGCAGTCGGTTTAGAAATTAAAAAAGAATAAGAATAAATGAGTTTTTTTGTGAGAAAATTAGGGATTGATTTAGGCACGGCAAACACGCTGGTTTTTTTGCCCGGCAAGGGGATTGTGCTTAACGAACCTTCAGTTGTGGCAATGTCGCTTACCACCAATCAAGTGGTGGCAGTGGGTTTGGAAGCCAAGGAAATGATTGGTAAAACTCCCGATAATATTGTGGCGTATCGGCCGATGAAGGATGGTGTGATTGCGGATTATAAAGTGACGGAAGCGATGTTGCGATATTATATTCGTAAAGCGTTGGGTCGTTTCAATATCTTAAAACCCGATGTGATGGTGAGCGTGCCGGCGGGGGTTACTTCCACCGAGCGCCGGGCGGTGATTGAGGCCACAGTAAAAGCTGGCGCCCGAAACGCTTATGTGGTTAAGGAACCGATTTTGGCGGCGATTGGCGCGGGCATTCCGATTAACGAGGCGCGCGGACATATGGTGGTGGATATTGGTGGGGGGACCACGGATGTGGCGGTAATTTCGCTCGGGGGGATCGTGGCTTCCACTTCGGTTAAATATGCCGGTAATAAAATTGATCAAGCGATTGCCGATTATATTAAAAAAACTTTTAATTTGGCGATCGGTGATAAAACGGCGGAAGAAGTAAAAATTAAAATCGGCTCGGCGGTGGCAGTGGAAGAGGAGTTGGCGTACACGATTAAGGGTCGCGATTATTTAACCGGTTTGCCAAGACCAGCGGAAATTAAAACTAATGAAATTGTTAAAGCGATTGATAATGAATTGCGAGAAATTATTAAAGCAATCAAAGTAGTTTTTCAAGATACGCCACCGGAACTCTCGGCGGATATTATTGACCACGGCATTATGATGACCGGTGGTTCCTCGCTACTTCGTAATTTGCCCGAATTGGTTTTCAGACGCACAGGAGTGAAGGCGGCGGTGGCGGATGACGCGCTTTTTTGCGTCGCTAAAGGCACGGGCGTGGCGCTAGAGCATTTGCGAGTTTATAAAAAATCAATTTTAAGCAAACGCTATTAATTTGGATACTTTAACTCATCACGCCTATTTAAGCACTCACGAGCCAAAATTCGCTTTTGACCTCAACTTGTTTACACTTCGGCGTTTTGAACTACCGACGCTTTCCATTGAAGTTTCGCGCGGGATTATTAAAGAAGCGAGTCTTCGTCCGGAGACCGGTAAGTTAGGAAAGATTTTAATTATTATTTTTGATAAAGTTTCGCTTGAAGCAGTTCAAGCCCTGCTTAAAGTGATTGAGGAACCACCGGCGCAAACCAAATTCTTTTTAGTCACGCCTAACCACGCCTCACTCCCGCTGACTCTCCTCTCGCGAGTAATGATTTGGGAGGAAATTCCTTCCAGAAAAATTTCTGACACAAGTGAAATTGCTAAAAAATTTTTACAGGCTAACCCTGAAGAACGCCTAGCCATGATAGGGAAAATGAATGAATTGGGCGAGGAAGCGTTAAATCAACTGGAACTTTTGGTTGATAAAAAATTAAAAAGTAATGAACGCGCCCGAGTCTTAAATTTATTAATTGACGCCAGAGGCTATCGTCGCGAACCGGCAATGGTGCCCAAACTTCTCTGGGAGCATTTGGCGTTGACCTTACCCTA
>JBBTTN010000139.1:0-8708 GCA_038064235.1 Patescibacteria group bacterium | reverse complement strand
CCACTGCCACCAATTTGCACCTTCTCGCTGGCGCTGGCTTTAGAACTTACCGTGCGAGAATAAACCCCTGGATTAATAGAGCCCCAAATAATTTTACTCTTAACTGGCACGGGTGGCGGAGCGGGTGCGATCGGAGTCTCGTTGACGATTGGTTTTGGTGCTGACTGATCGCCAGCAAACCACACGGCGGTGATAAGCAAACCGGCAACGACAACGCCACCGATAATAATTGGTAATGAAGCGATGCCTAATTTTTTATTTTTATTCATTAGCGTATTATATGCTAAAATTCGCCGATGACAAAATCATGGCGGTGGCGCGAGGAATCACGTTTTAAGTGGAGCGAGCAAATGGGCGAATTTTTAACCCCGAACTATGACCGCGATATTCATAATCCGTTTTTGATGCTTAATATGGAACGCGTGGCAAAGCGGGTGCTCTCGGCGCTTGAAGTGGGCGAGCGAGTGGCAATTTTTGCCGACTACGACGCCGACGGCGTGCCGGCGGCGGCGATTCTCACTTCATTTTTTACGAAAATCGGCTTCACTAATTTCGAAGTTTACATTCCTGATCGTCACAACGAACCGTTCGGTTTAAATACTTTGGCGATTAAAGGTTTGGCGGAACGCGGAGCTAAACTTTTAATTACCGTTGATTGCGGTTCCAGTAATTTTAACGAAGTGGAGTTCGCCAATTCGCTCGGGATGGAAGTGATAATCACTGACCATCACTTAACGCCGGAAATTTTACCACCCGCTTACGCCATTTTAAATCCCAAACAACCCGGCGATAGTTATCCAAACCCGATGCTTTGTGGCGCGGGTGTGGCTTACAAATTAGTGCAGGCGTTAATGACGACGGCAAGGAGAGTCCTTAAAGATGCCCCAAGGACTCTCCTTGCCGACAATTTAGCGGTTGGCTGGGAAAAGTGGCTTTTGGATCTAGTGGCGGTTGCCACGATCTCGGATATGGTCCCGCTCACGGGGGAAAATCGGGCTTTAGCGTATTTCGGACTTAAGGTGCTTCGTAAAACACCGCGCGTTGGGCTTCAACAACTTTATCGCGCGCTTAAAATTAACGCACTTTATCTAACTGAAGATGAGGTGGGTTTTATGATTGGCCCGCAACTAAACTCGGCGAGTCGGATGAGTCACGGTCGCGAAGCGTATGAACTTTTGACTACAACCGATGAAGCGCGCGCTGGCGCCCTCGTGCGCCACCTGATGGAAATGAATGCTAACCGAAAGATTAGTGTTGAATCAATTTTAAATTTTATTGAGAGTGACGAAAGTTTAATTTCCAGAAAAGTTTTGGTGGCGGGGGCCGATGATTGGTTGCCGGGTGTGCTGGGGTTGGCGGCGAATAAACTCACCGAGCGTCACTCGCAACCGGTTTTTTTGTGGACCAAAAATAAAAACGGTGAGATTAAGGGCTCGTGTCGCTCGGATGGCACAGTGAACGTGGTGCAGATGATGGAGATAGCGGGAGGGGATGAATTTTTTAGTAATTACGGCGGACACGATATGGCGGGCGGATTTTCATTATCGGCAAAAAATTTGCCGGAACTTGGCACGCGACTTGAATCGGCGTTTACAAAGATTTGCTCACCGAGGGTAGTCCTTAAAGATGCCCCAAGGACTACCCTCGGTGACAATGATTGTCATTTTATTGATGCCTTACTCAATCTTGATGAAATAAATAGAAATACTTATCAAAAATTAAATACACTCGCGCCTTTTGGCATGGAGAATCCGCGACCGAATTTTTTATTTGAAAAGATTGAGGTAAAAGGTTTAAAAATTTTTGGTGGTGACCACTCTCATCTTGAACTTGATTTTGGTGGCAAAAAAGCGATTGGCTTTTTTATGGCGCGCGAGGCGGAAACACGCGCGCTCAAAACTGGAGCCCAAATTGATCTCCTTGCTAATTTAGAACAATCCCATTTCCGCAACTTCCCCGAACTCCGCCTGCGGATTGTGGATTGGCGCGTGGCGGGGGAGAATATTTAATTTTATAAAAGTTATGAGTAAAGATTTTGACAATTGGAATATTTGCAAAAAGGAAATTCAGATTGCTGAAGCGAATAAAAAGTTTTTTTGTAATGAGAGAGAAATTTGGTGGTGTAGTTTGGGAGTTAATTTAGGGATTGAAACCGACGGAAAGAATGAAAATTTTGACCGACCGGTTTTAATCATTAAGGTTTTTAATCGTGATATGGTTTGGGTTTTGCCTATCTCAACTTCTGATCGTTCAAATGCATTTCATTACAAATTTGATTATGATGGGCAGGAACAATCGATAATTTTGTCACAACTTAGAACGATTAGTACAAAAAGATTGTTTCGGCGAATTAAATTGCTTGATGAGGCGGACTTCAGTAAGATTGTGGAGAGAGTAAAAGGATTTTTAGGCAAACGAAACCCCGCCAAAGCGGGGAATCTCGGAGGCCGAAGCCCTAATAACCAAATGATAGCAGAACCGATTATCAAGTCAACTAATATTGTGAATAACATGCAAAAAATTATTTTAAATACTGATGGGGGGTCGCGGGGCAACCCCGGGCCGGCGGGAGCGTGAGTGGTGGTGTGTAGCGCTACAGGGGAGATTTTAAAAAAGGCGCATTTGGCACTTGGAGTGATGACTAATAATGAAGCGGAATACCGAGCCTTAATTTTTGGGTTAGAAACTTTAAAAAAACAATTTGGCAAAGACCAAACTAAAAATTTAGAAGTTGAAATACGAATGGATAGTGAATTAATTGTGAAGCAGATAAATGGTCAGTATCAGATTAAAGAAAAAAACCTTCAACCATTTTTTATGGAAATTTGGAACGCGCGGGTTAAAGATTTTCCTCATCTCACTTTCCGCCACATCCCGCGTGAAGAAAATTCCGAAGCCGACAAATTAGCTAATCAAGCGATGGATGGAAGGTAGATAATAGAAGGAATAGGTGATAGAAAAAATTGACAAGCTATGTAATCCGTGCGAGTCTTAGGGTGGATTGGTTTCGCGTGGCGGAGCCACGCGAGTGTACTAGAGAGGAGGTTTACTATGTTGGTGCTCTCAAGGGGACCAGACAAGAAAATCATGGTTGTTTTACCTGATGGAAGAATTATTGAAATAACCGTGGTTGATACCCGGGGCGATAATGTGCGTCTTGGTTTCACCGCCCCTGATGATATTTTGATTTATCGAGAGGAAGTTTGGGAAAGAATCAAACGGGAGGAGGAAGAGGAGCGCTTGAGACAAGAGGCTGAGCGTTTGAAGCAAGTCACAGAACCAGCCCCAACTTTTCCTCGCCCTTTGGGTGACATTAAAGGTTTGCCCACACTTCCCCCGATTGATAAAATCGAAGGTCCGTACAAACCACTCGGCTAAACTAAAATTATTTCCCGCCGAGATTATCCCCGCCGAATTGCTTGCAAAAGCGATCGGCGGATTTTTTTATTTAATTAAGTCCTAAAATAGTGAAGGGTTTTGGCGCTTTTGGCTTCAAGATAATTTTGGCAAAATTTCTCGGCCATTTTTGGCTCAAAGAATTTACAGGAGAAAACATCAATAAAAGCACGATTTTTACCTTCATCAAAGTGCATTGTGACGCTTGAAGTTTCAATAAATTGTAACGCCGAGTAACCTTCAAGCGCCCCTTCGGCAAACCGTTGGATTTGCGAATTGCCAAATTTTTTCATTCCGATTGAATTAATCAAACCATCTATTAACTCCTGAATCTTTTCTGGAGTTTTAATATACTGGGGATGGCAATCGTAAAGGTCAATTGATGCTACCATCCCCCAACACTGGTGTTCGTCGTATTCTTTTTTTAAACTGTTGGTTGAGTCCATTTTTTTTGGATTTAAATTATGAGCTAATAAAGAAACGGATTCATTATAAATAAATCATTTCAAAATACAATAGCGGTGAATAAATTTTATCTAATAACTTTAGCGTTGGCGATTTTTGGAATAAGTTTTTGGTTGGGCGGTTGGCGTTACGCACAAAATTTGAAGCAGGTTCCGCGACCATTTGAAAAGCAGATTGGTGAGGAATTAAATTTTTCCGGCGTGATTATTAAAGAAACAGATCGGCGAGAAAATACGACTCTCTTAACTTTTCGCGATCAAAAAACCAAAGCCATAATTTTGCTAACTGCCAGCCCGTTTGAGGGGCTTAACTATGGAGATGAGGTTAAGGTGAACGGCAAATTAACCAAGCCAAAAAATTTTATTACGAACTCCGGTCGCGAATTTGATTATGTTAATTATTTATTAAAAGATGGTGTGGCCTACCAAATGTTTTATCCGAAAATTGAGTGGGTGAAGTCAGGGCAAGGCGCAAAAATTCTTGGCGGGTTGTTTAAATTTAAAAATTATCTGTTGGCAAAAATGGCTCAAGTAATTCCCGAACCGGAAGTTTCTTTGCTTGGCGGTTTATTGCTCGGCGCCAAGCAAGGGTTGGGGGAGGAAATTCAAACGGATTTTCGGCGCGCCGGCGTGATTCATATTGTGGTGCTTTCGGGTTATAACATTGCGGTTTTTGCCGGCGCGATTTCTCGCGGGTTGGCTTTTCTCCCTCGCGTGTTAGGAATTTTTGGCGCTGGTGTGGGCGTGCTTAGTTTAGTGTTGATGGCGGGCGCTGGCACCGCCACGGTGCGCGCCGGTTTGATGGCGGGGATTGCTCTTTTTGCCCTGCTCTCTCGCGAACCATATAATGCCGGACGAGCGCTTTTTTTAGCGGGGTTAGTGATGGTGTGGTGGAACCCGTTAATTCTTTTTTACGATTTGGGTTTTCAACTTTCTTTTATTTCCACGCTCGGTTTAATTTATCTCTCGCCGATTTTTGCCAAAATTTTAAAATGTAAATCTCAAGGGTTGGGTATTAAGGCAGTGTTGGTGACCACGCTTTCCGCGCAGATAATGGTAACGCCATGGTTAATTTATAAAACGGGGGAGTTGTCGCTGGTGGCTTTGCCAGCTAATTTACTCGTGGTTTCACTCGTGCCGTTCACGATGGCACTCGGGGCGTTAACCGGATTGCTCGCGCTGATTTTTATTCCGCTCGCTTGGCCAATGGCGCAACTGACTTTTTGGTTATTACATTTTCAATTAAAATTGGCAGAGTGGTTTGCTGATTGGCCACTGGCTGTAATTTATCTTTCCTCATTTTCGCTTTGGCTCTCCGTTGGACTTTATGTTTTGATTAGTTGGGGTTATTTATATTTTAAAAATGAAAACCAGAATCAGTAAACTTTTATTTTTCAGTGGTTTAATTTTAGTCGGCTTAAATTTGCTGGTGTGGCAAGTGCTGGCACGTGCGCCGACTTCGGGAATTTTAACCGTGGCTTTTTTAAATGTGGGGCAAGGCGACGCGATTTTTATTGCTACGCCCAGTGGTAAACAAATTATCATTGATGGTGGACCAAATCGTTCTGTGTTTAAGGGTTTGGGTAAGTTGATGCCGTTTAATGATCGCTCAATTGATTTATTGATTGTGACAAACCCGGACCAAGACCACATCGGCGGTTTGGTGGAAATTTTAAATAATTATGAAGTGGGAATGATTATTGGGCCCGGCACAAAAACCAACACTAAAGTTTATGAACGATTCGGCGAGGCTTCCCGTCACGCGCCACTTTTACTCACGGCGCGTGGTGGAATGACGCTAAATTTGGGCGATGGGGTAAGGTTAGAAGTTTTGGCGCCCGTGGCTAATGCTAAAACTTGGGGCACAAATGATGGTTCACTTGTGGCAAGGCTCGTGTATGGCGAGACGGAATTTATGCTTACTGGCGACGCGCCGGAGAAAGTGGAACGCGGATTGCTCGCCACCTTACCAAGCGCGTGGCTCGAAGCTGATGTGCTAAAAGTTGGGCATCATGGGTCCAAAACCAGCACCTCGCAAGAATTTGTTAAAACCGTTAATCCAAAATTTGCCGTAATTTCATCCGGCAAAGATAATCGTTACGGTCATCCTCATCAAAAAACTCTTGAGACGCTGGCGAACGCTGGCGTTAAAACTTTTCGCACCGACACATTCGGTACAATTATTTTTGAAAGTGATGGGGAAACCATAACCCCCTTAATCCCCCTTACCTTAAGGGGGAGATTCTCCCCTTAAAGTAAGGGGAGTTAGAGGGGTTAGAATTTTGGCAACAAAAAACCCGCGCATGTGCACGGGTCGGTGTTGAAAGGACCGTCCTTCCGTTCCGAAAATGTTTTAAGTTTTAAACATACAAACCAAAGGCTTTTGTGCTACGGATCTGGCTTCTCGGGTTTAAGGTTCTCGCTATTTTCTGCATTTCAGGCAGGTCGATTTCCGCGGCCTCAAGCCATCTCTTGAGACAGTCCAGAGTATAAAAATAAAGTCCCCCGTCAATTTTTGGAGCATTTTCCGGTTTGCTTATTCCTCCTCCTCCCCAATGTTGTCTAAACTCAAACCAGGTAATTTTTTCCTGATCAGATCTTGCCTCAGCCCCACAGCCACAGTCGCACTTTAGGATGGTTTCACTACTCATGAGCTTCTCCTTAAAACAAAGAACTTGTTTGGATCGTCAATAACTAATTATCAGACTACTACAAGTTTGGATAAAAGAAAAGTTTAAACCTTAGAAGTTTTTAGAGTTTTGCCAGTACGAATGCACCGCGTGCAGAGTTTGGCGCGTTTGCCGGTGGCTAAAATCGCCCATTGGAGATTGGGATAACGACGCACCTTGCCGGTGGGATTAAATTTGGTGGCACGCACGCGGTTGGAGTAACCACCTCCCACGATAGTGCCTTTACTACATGTGGCGCAAGCTCTCATATATTTATATTTTTTATGCTAACATAAGTTAACTTTTAAGACAAATTATGGGACCAGAAATTATATTTTTTATTGCGATCTTAGTGATGTCGGTGGTAATTCACGAAGTGTCGCACGGTTACACCGCCAATTTGCTTGGCGACCCCACCGCGCGTTTGGAAGGACGCTTAACTTTAAATCCCCTCAAACATCTTGACCCGTTCGGTTCAATTATTTTACCGTTGCTAATGTTTTTAATTCCGGGTGGAATGATTTTTGGTTGGGCTAAACCGGTGCCTTACAATCCCTACAACTTGCGCGCCGGCAAATGGGGGCCGGCGTTGGTGGCGGTGGCTGGGCCACTTTCCAACTTAATTATCGCTTTATTTTTTGGCTTGCTGGCACGTTCGGGTTTAATTATCAGTGAAGCCTTTTTGGCGTTAGCGGGCATTACGGTCGTCCTCAATTTTAGTTTAATGATTTTTAATTTAATGCCTTTTCCACCCCTCGACGGTTCCAAAATTCTTTTTGCCCTTTTACCTTATCGCTGGCGAGCCGTGCAAACGGCACTGGAAACTTATTGGTGGTTTTTCTTTCTCATTTTCGTATTCTTTTTGTGGAATCTGGTTTCTTTTATCGTCATTAATTTGGCCGTTCTCACCGCCACCGCCCCTATCATCAACCGCGCCTTCCTTGCATTTTAAAGATTGCAGAGTAACATAATTTAAATGGAAAATTTTGAATTAAACTTTTTAGAAGTTTGCACTGAGCTTGAAAAATTAAACGAAATTTTTTTGATTAAAGGAGTGCCTGATGAGTATAAAGAAATCTGGGTACCAAATAATGAAATAAAATTATGGCAGATTCCGCGCACTTCGGCGGAAGTTTTGAAATCATTTGCGTTAGCTAATAAAGCAAAAGTCATTTTAGAATTAGGAACTTCAGCGGGATACTCCGCAATCTGGTTAGCTTCAGCCACTCGTCATTTTGACGGAAAAGTATATACAGTTGAGCTGGCAAAACCAAAAATTGAAATGGCCAAAAAATATTTTGAAAAAGCGAAACTCGATAAATTCATTGAACAAATTGAAGGCAAAATATCCGAAGTTCTTGAAAAATGGAATAAAGAAATTGATTTAGTTTTTCTTGATGCAGACAAGCAGAATTATTTTGCATACATCAAACAATTTGAGCCATTTCTCAAGAAAGGTTCGGTGGTTATTGCGGACAATGTTTCAGATTTCGGCCATTTGATGAAAGATTATCTTGAGTATGTTTCAAGAAATCCGAAGTATTATAGTTTTCTATTAAATATTGATCACGGGTTAATGATTTCCGTGAGATTGTAGAAGGTCTTTGGATATGCACAATTTCGCTTGACAAGGAAGAAGTATTGGTTATACTAGACTCACACATTGGCTTCGGCCTCCGAGAACCCCGCGCAAGCGGGGTTCGTTTGTTATAGTAATCGTTTTATTGTGTCAATAAGTTGGCTAAAGTTTGATTTAGGCATTACCCCAATTTTTCGGATTAATCGTTTTCCGCTAAAGGTTCAGATTCGTCTATTGATTTTTTACAATCATTCCATTCGTCAAATTTTTTCTCCATCACTTAATTCTAGCACCAAACCCCTTGCATTTTGAGGCGCTCTGTATTAAAGTAATCTGACCTTTTTAAATATGCCGACAATCAATCAATTGGTAAAACGATCCCGCCAACTCATCAAGCGTAAAACGCGCTCGGTAGCTTTGGCGGCTGGTTTTAACACCCTCAACAATCGCCCGATTTATTATCCATCAGCGTTTAAGCGTGGCGTGTGTATTCAAGTTAAAACCACCACGCCGAAAAAGCCTAACTCGGCGGTTCGGAAAATTGCGCGCGTGCGCCTCACTAATGGCATGGAAGTCACCGCCTACATTCCCGGCATTGGC
>JBBTTN010000138.1:0-3660 GCA_038064235.1 Patescibacteria group bacterium | reverse complement strand
CTGTGGAAAAGTTAAAGATTTGGAGAAATTGTCGTACTAACGGCAGAAGTCGGGCGCTATTTTTTTAATACCGCTTCAACTCCTTTCGTAATTTTTTATAATCCGGAATCTGCTCGGCAACAAGGTTCCAAAAATCTGGACTGTGATTCATCTGCCCCAAATGGCAAAGTTCGTGAACAATTAAATAATCCGCGACTGCAAGTGGAAGAAAAACAATTTTGTAATTAAAACTCAAATTCCGCCGGCTCGAACAACTACCCCACCGCGATTTTTGGTTCCGAATAAAAATTCGATTAAATTTAAACTTGTAAAATTGGTTAAAATATTCTAACCGCTCCCTCACCAACCCCCGCGCCCGCTCCTTATTCGCCCTAAAATCCCTGGCCGTATAATGCCCCAATATTTTCCTAATCCTCACCCTTATTACTCTTAGCATAAATTATTTTCGCATTTCCTTTCCAGACCTGCACCTTGCCAACGCTTAATAAAACTTTGTTTTCCTTAACCGCACGACAATCTCGTACGCTTTATTAAATATAATGAGTCGGTGACACTTTGTCACCGACTCTGACCTAACAACTCCAAACCGTGACAAAATGTCACGGTTTCATTTCCGCCCTCATTTTTAAGCCTTTCCTTAAGTTTCCGCCAATAGGCCCCAGCGTCCACACTACCGATTAAGACCTTGATCACATCCACCACCGAAAAATATTCAAATCTTTTTTCATATTATTCTACTTCACCATCTTTAGCAGACTCTCAACAACTTCAGGTAACTCAAGACAAGAATCTTCTTTATCAACCGGACCGGAGAAGTGTTTGAAATTGTGTTTAATAATTAAATCAGCGCCAAGTTTATCTTTAAAAATATCACCATGTTTCAGTGGCACAAATGGATCGTCATCGGAGTGAATGGCCACAAAGTTGTTAGCTTTAGTTTTTATTTTCTCCAGTGGCAAATCGGTGGTGAAAAAATTCTTTAATTCCTCAAAACCAAGATCATCAATGTAGCCAGCCACGAGCACCACCCCGCCCACCTTAACCTTCGGCGGCAATTTTTCCAGATAACGCAAAATGGTAATACACCCTACGCTGTGACCGATTAAATAAAGTTCTTGATCTGGTGTGCCCACCGCCTCCTCAAGCGCCGGCAACCATTTAGCAAGTTTTGGCGCTTCCGTCTCCGGCATCAGTGGCACAAGCACCTCAAACCCCTTAGCTTCTAATTCTTTCTTAACATCTGGATACCAACAATATTCCGGATACCCATCCCAACAATGCACGATAATCGCCCGTTTCATAAAATTATTTTTTAAGTCTATTTTTACTTTCTGGATTTCTTAAATAATTCTTTTTTGAGACTACGGAGTGGCCGAGGCGTTTTTCTAAATTCTGGCGCGCACCACCAGCGATATCGCCCCCAGCCTTGGCATCGCCTTTTAGTTTGAGTACGCCCCTAGAATCTTCAGTACGATGAATTTCTGTGGTGGCACGCTCGCCAAGCATATTGAAGATGAGCTCAAAGTCGTCCATATGATCACGCAAGTTTTCTCGCTTCAAACCCTTCAATTTTTTATATTCACTGGGGGTGACACCAAAAGTAGCTTTAGAAATTTCAGCTGTGAGAATCTCATAATCCTGTTTATTTTTCGCTCCGCGATTCTTCCACTCATCCGTTAATTCTTCTCTAATCGCAATTCCACGCAAGCGCTTCTCAATCCAATCGTCACTGTAACCTTTTAATTTGTACAGTATTCTCGTACGCTTGGTCGCCAACTCCGGATTCTCAATTTCCTGAATCCGCTCATAACCCACCTTAGCCAACCAACGTTTAAACGGTTCAGCTTTTGGTGACGGAATTGATTGGATGAGACGAAAGATGCCTTCGGTATTCCAGCAGTAAGCCTTTTGTTTTCCCCCTGCGGTTTCTACCTCAAGCATAAGGGGTGGTACAAATTGTACCCCCCCTTTGTCAGTCAGTTTTGCCAATTCCTCGTCTCTCTCCTTAAGACGCTTAAAATACTGGGCTGGGTCAGCAGAATCAGTTAAGGCTTCAATAATATCGTTAATCACAAACCACCACTCACCATCTTTGAGGGTTTTGCGAATTTCTTGGCCCTTAAATAAAGCGATTTTTGTGGAGATTTCATCCATGACTCTTAGATTTTATCACAAATAAAAAAGCGCGGTGAGATTTTATTCTTACCGCGCACGCCGATTATGTAATTTCTCTAAATCGCACTCTTCAACATCTCATAACAATACAGTGTCCACTTTTTATTCATCCTCCTTCGCCAATTGGAGCCATGACGGTCTGAGCCCCGAGCAAAATCCATGGTCTCAACACAAAGATCACGAAAATAATTACGGCGGGGCGGATTTTCCCCAATCGAAAAGTCAATCGTCCCTTTGATCCAGCGCTCCCCGTCGTAGGCTCCCATAAAAAGGTAGGGGCGACTATCTTCAGGAGAATACAACGAGAGATTGCAAGGGATAGCAGAACGATCATCCTTGAAAGTTTTGGCCAATAAATTAGTCCCCGGGACAACATGCAGATGACAGTGATCGATACAGCCAGAAACTCGATTTCCGTTAACATCACAAGTTCCCCCACCATACTCAAACACAAGAATCCAGGCGGGGTTATCGTGATTACTCCCAAATCCCTGACTCTTCCACAAACTGTGCAAAAGTTCCATCATCGCTTGCCGATCAGCGCGCGGAGAAGACAAAAAAGAGAAAAAATGAGTTTGAGGAATAATAAGTGCCTGGGGCAAAATTAATGGAGCAATGTCGGGCCAAACCAGCGCCCCCTCATTACTGTAAATTATCCGATTCTCGTGGGGCCACTCGGGATACAGAATTTTGATTCTCTCAGGTCGAGCGATTTCATCACAAAAACTACACGACAACATAACTTTCTCCTTTCCTATTTAAATTTAAAAAATCAACCTAACCAACAATTTAAACGCCAACCAAAAGAAAAAAAGCGAGGACATCCTCACTAGAAAAAGCGCCAAATTATTATGTTTTTAAACTAAACGATCACTTCGGATTACCTCCTCAAAGAAAAAAGGGAGACTTTTAATTGTGTCAGCCTTGATTGCGAGAAGTGTCGTGGCGATACTTTTGATAAAATCAAACTCGGCCATTTCATTCTTAATCGCCTCATCAATCGGCACCCACAAGTTGTGGCCAAAATTAGAATCAACGATTAACTCTCCGGCACAAGAATCGGCGTAAGCAATCAAGAACATTAAGTCGGAAAAAAGTTCACCTGATTTATAAATAATTCGTCGCTCACAACCAACCATTTTAAATTCCGCCTCTAAACCAGTTTCTTGTTTTAATTTTCGTGTGGCCGCTGGCGCCACTAATTCGCCCTTCAGCACCACACCACCCATAACGCCAACTTTGCCATACGAGGGATGAGACTTTCGGATTTGATTTAAAATCTCAACCTGCCCGTTTATCACCCGCGAGACAATAGTGATAACATTAATTTTGAAAAGACTAGTGATGGCATTATTCTCCGGATAAGGATCAGCTACATGTTTAATACCCTTAACCGAAAGTGAATAACCATCTTCTAATTTAGTAATAAAATCTTTTTTAACTAGATATTGAAGGTGGTAATTGAAGAGATCATTTGGTACCTTA
>JBBTTN010000137.1:0-1074 GCA_038064235.1 Patescibacteria group bacterium | reverse complement strand
GGAATTTTATTGGTGACAAGTATCTTCATTGATTTATTTTATCAAATGTTAACAATCCTTTTTGGGGACCGACAAAACCAAGAACTGAAGCGGAGTTTTTGGATCCCCAAACCAGAGCTTCATTAATTGTTTTGCCAAGCATGATAGCCCCCATAAATCCGCTGGCAAAAGCGTCGCAGGCTCCAGTCCGTTCAATAACGGGAGCTTCAATAATAGGAGCAAAATAATTTTTTTGGCCATCAAAACAATGGGCTCCGTTTGGACCATCGGTCACCACCACAATCTTGGGACCCAATTTAGTTAATTCTTTCGCCAGCAGTTCACATTCCAAATCAGTTTTCAAAAGATCGTTCCCCTCTTCGCGGTTTACAAACAAAATTTGAGTAACAGCCAAAACATTACCAATATCGTTGTTTTTTATTTGCCGGGTTCCGGGATTAAAGGCAATTTTGGCTTGGTGGGCAACTGACCAATCGACGGCCTGTTTGTAAAAACTCTCATAATTCATCCCCATCGAGGTAAAGTATACCCAGTCAGTTTCCAATTCTTGATCTTCAGGGAAGCAACATAAAGCGTCAGGGTAATATGAGAGGATTGTCCGTTCTTCTTGATAATTAATAACCACTCCAAAACCATTTTGGTTTTTATTGGTTTCAATATATTTTGTTTCCACACCCTCGTCTTTTAAAACATTTTTTGCCTGGTTATCCATCCAACCATCACCCATCGCCCCAATCAAAGCTGTTTTTAAGCCCAATCTGGCAAGACCAACGGCGTTGTTACCGGCGTTACCACCAATGGCAAAGTCAACTCCGGAAACAGCAATCTTTTCTCCAAAACCCATTTCGATGATGCATCTCTTTCTATCGATAGAGCATTTCTCGGCCACAGAGTCTTCTGGCAACTTCACAAAAACATCCATTCTTGCAGGGCCCAAAGATAAACAGCTATATTTCATACTTAAATTCTAAATACTAAATTCTAATAACCAAATAAATTATAAACTATATAAAATAAAAAACACTAAACTAAAATAAGTTTTCAATGTTTCTAATGAATTCTTTATCTTTTTCC
>JBBTTN010000136.1:0-8586 GCA_038064235.1 Patescibacteria group bacterium | reverse complement strand
TGACTGCGGTAACAATACTTAGTGTTGCAGCCTTTTCACTCTACGCTGTTGCAGTCGATCATTCCAAGCGTGAAAGCCTGATCCTGACAGGAGTGTTTTGTGCTTCCTTGGCGCTGCTTTTTGTTGCATCCATGCGTAGCTGGCATGTAGTTGGGTGGGATATAAACGCTGAATTGCAAGTATTTCGGCTAACAGAGGCGGCTGGATATTGGTCAATGTCTCATTTGCAAGATGCATATAATGCTTGTTTGAGTATCACCTTACTCCCTACGATATTTTCAAGTTTTGTTCATATTTATGACGAATATATTTACAAATTTCTCTTTCAAATAATATTCGCATTGATGCCGATCTCAATATTTTATTTTGTGCGCATTTTTGCGAATGCTCGCGTAGCACTCTTTGCGGTAGTGATGCTTATTGGCAGTGTTGTATTTTCGCACGGCATGCCCGCACTTGTTCGGCAAGAATTCGGTTTTTTATATTTTGGACTAACGTTGCTTGTTCTTTTTTCATCAAACTTAAGTACGCGAGTACGTTTTTTCCTTGCAATTATTTACGGCTTTAGTATTATTGTATCTCATTACTCTACCACCTATATTACAGTCTTCTTTTTGGGGTCGATGGTGTCATTGAACTTTGGGCTGTATCTTGCAAAAAAAAGATTCCCGCGATTGTTTCCAGGGAATGTGTCGCGCACCATCGGTATTTGGTATGTAATTCTTCTTGCAATCGGGACAATTCTCTGGGGTTCAGTTATTACTAACACGTCAAATAATCTCACAGGTTTTTTCGATAATTCAAAATCAAATATCGCAGAAAGTTTTACCTATGACACATGGTCGCGAGCAATAGCGCAGGTATTTAGTGCGTACCCACACTACGAAGACTTTGAACAATACAAAAATGAAGAAACAATTCGTTTTCGCCTGTCCAACCCAGACATGATTTTTTATGACGACAAATTAACCAGCCAAGAGACAATTGCTCCTGCGGTTTTCGCTCAATCACCGGGTCTGCTTGGTGCAAATGTTAAAATAATTTCCAGCCAAGTATTTCATGGGCTAAAACTTGTTCTCAACAACCTTTTTATTGTACTTGGGATCATATTACTTATATATCAATGGTATACGAAAAAATTTAAATCAAGCGAGTTTATTTTTTTAGCGGGAAGTGGTTTTTTAGCGCTCGGATTGATTCTGTTGCTCCCTGACGCTTTGACTCAGTACAATATTGACCGTCTGTATTTTCAATTGCTCATGATTTGGGCATTGTTAAGTGTTACAGCAGGGTTTAGCATATTGTCATTTCTCTCAAATCGTCTGCGTTTCGTGGTTCTTGGCACGGTGTACTGTGCTCTCATGCTTTTCTATAGCTCGCTCATTTTCACTATTACGGGCGGCACGCCACTATTATCAATGAACAACTTTGGTGGAGACTACGAAAAGTTTTATGCGCATGACAGTGAAGTAGCTGGTGCGCGCTGGCTCGGAAAAACAAGTCGTGAAATTCCTATATTCGCCAACTCATCCGGGTATGTCCGTCTCCGGTCGCATGGTAATGTTTTGGATAAGCGAATTTTTAGGACAATACTACCCTCAATGATAGACAAGAACTCATACGTGTTTTTGACCCACCTGAATGTTGTTGCTGGTATTTCCACCTATCTTTTCTACAACGAAGAATACGCCTACACTGCCCCTATAGACTTCCTCAACAAAAACAAAGATGCAATCTACGATAGTGGGACTTCAAAAGTATTTCGTTAAAATTTATGAACACTTCAATTCAACAAAAAACTAATACCAAACAGAAATCACCATTCGTGAGTGTGGTTGTTTGTAGTTTTAATGGAGAGCAACGCACAGGGGATTGCTTGAGTAGTTTAAATAAACAAACGTATAATAAAAAGAATTTTGAGATTATTGTAGTAGATGATGGCTCGACGGATAACACCAGTGCTATTGCGCAAGATTTTGGTGCACAGGTAATTCGTTTCGACGAGAACAAGGGCATCCCCGTAGCCAGAAATGCTGGTCTTTTTGCTGCGAAAGGTAGTATCGTGGTATTTATTGATGATGACTGCGTCGCTGATCTTCATTGGCTTGAAAACCTGATCAGTGCTTTCAAGGATGAAACTATCGTTGCGGTGGGAGGCAAAATACTTGCGCTTTCTCGGAACACTCTGGCAGAGCGATATATGGAAGCGAGCGGTTATGGGAACCCCTCACGCTCGCCAAAAAATAGCGCAAACAGCTTAATTGATCGACTTGCTGCATACTTTTCCACCATGGTGTCACCTATTATGATGGAAAAAAATATTGTGGACGTACTCGCAATCTATACGGCAAATGCTGCATACAGAAGAGATACCCTTCTCAAGCTCGGCGGATTTGATGAATCATTACAGACGAGCGAGGACTCGGATGTTTCGGCACGAATTCGAGCTAACGGTGGGCGTATTGTATATGTGCCTAATGCCGTAGTCAAACATCGTCACTATAAAAAAATTTCTAAAGTAATCTACGAACCGTGTCGCCGAGCGCAAAATACTCTCCATTTTTATTTAAAAGAATGGAAAATACCCCCTGTTTTCCCGATGCCCATTTTGTTCCTGCTCATTGCTTCGTTAAGTGCTTTGTTATTCTATAAAAAAACGATTATCCTAATGACAATCATTGGTTTGCTTCCATTACTCTTGTATGGGTGGTGGGTTGCACGAGGGTTTAGTGAGCGCAAGCTGGAATATGTGTGGTATCCATACATACAACTGATTGTTGAAAGTTTTGTGATAATTGGTATGTTAAGGGGGTTGTTCGACATATTTTTGCACCCCACTCAATCACCGCGTACCGATAATTTTAAACAATAAAAATATGCTAAACAAAATTTCAATAATTATTATCGTCAAAAACGAACGGGGGATTGCCGACACCTTGGCGCATTTGGTGGCACAAGAAAAACCTGTACCTACAGAAATTTTAGTTATAGATGCCTCACATCCCGATACACTTAAGGATATTAAAGAAAAATACTCAGACGTTAAGTGGCATCAATTTGTACCAAAGATTGCAAATAAATCGTCAATTCCCGAACAGCGCAACTGCGGCGTGAAAAAAGCAGAGGGGGATATAATAGTATTTATTGATGCTAATTGCATTCCTGTGGGCGGATGGCTTACGAAATTAACTGCGCCTATTTTGAGTGGTGAGGAGCAAATTACTGCTGGACCCTTTGGTTCGGTTAATATTTCAAGTAGAATTGTTTCTACGAAAGAAAACCTGCATGAATATTTAACTTGTAGCGGTACGGGAAATCTTGCTTTCAGAAAGAGTGTCTGGGAGAAAGTGGGTGGATTTGATGAAAATTTTTTGTATGGCTCTGATGTTGATTTTACATGGCGATGTGTTGATGCCGATTATCGAATTCGGTCAGTACCTGATGCTGCCGTCAGTCATGATTGGGGCACTCAAGCTGAAAATCTTAAGCGCTCTTTCAAATATGGCAAGGCGCGAGCAGATTTACTAATGAAGCACCCCCATCGCGCCCGAAAACAGCTTTTTGGAGAATCCATATTTGTTCTTGTTTATACAGTGTGGCTTCTTGGATTACCACTGACTTTCTTTTTTCCGTGGTATCCGCTTACGATTATCTTGCTTATGCTTAGAAATATTAATCGCAAACCAATACAAACAGTGATGTTGAACTTAACCTACACGCTAGGGTTTTTAAAGAGATTTTTTATGAAAAAAATATTACGCATAAATTAAATATGAAAATTCTTGTTTTCCCAAAAGACAGCGGAAATCCGTACCAATCACAACTATTCAACCCGATGCGCGCGAAAGGGGTACAGATTGGCTACCTAAAATTGTCAACAATCAATCCTATTGTTGATATATTTTTCAGCGTCATTCAATTGATAGGTTATCGTTTTTTGGGTTATTCTCTATTTCATATTCATTGGGTGTATCCTTTTGGACTAAATGCAAAAATGCGTCAGGTAAAATTATTTAACACGTGTGCTTATTGGTGTTATGTTCTTGCTCTTATGAGTATAAAGTTTTTAGGATATAAGCTGGTATGGACTGCGCATAATGTACTACCGCACGAACCAGTTTTTGTTGGGAATAGGGAATTAAAGGCTCGTGAATGGTTGATTAAGCTCGCTGATTTTGTTATTGTTCATTCTGAATCTACTGTTGATGAGTTAGCAAAGCTTGGATTGCATCCAAAAAAATGCGTTACCATTCCTCATGGTAGTTATGTGGGGGTGTACCCAAATAATATTTCCCAAGAAGAAGCACGAAAAAAGTTAGGGTTAAGGGAAGACAAGTTTATATACTTGTTTCTTGGTCAGATACGCGATTACAAAGGTGTTGATGTGCTTCTTGATGCATACTCTCGAGTGCGTACTGAAAATACAATTTTGGTCATTGCCGGAGTATGTCGTGATCCTGAACTTCGAAAATTACTCAACAACTCTGCTGATGATTCTACTGTCTGGCATGATGGGCTGGTTTCAGACGATGTGCTGCAAAACTACTTTAATGCTGTTGATGTGGCAGTGCTTCCATTTAAAAAAATTATTACATCTGGCTCGGCTTTGCTCGCGCTTTCTTTTGGCAAAGCAGTTATTATTCCTACGATGGGAGATCTTTCAAAACTTCCATCGTCTATCTCATACGTTTATAATCCAACGCAGGTGAATGGACTGAAAGAAGCCATGGAGCTAGCCCTCTCTAATAAGACAGAGGTTCATAAAAAAGGAAACTCTGCACTTGAGTACGCAAAAACACTTGCATGGTCAAACATAGCTACTGTTACTCTAGAAGCCTTTGAGGATATTCTCAAGAAGTAGTACGTTGATAAGCAATCATTTTTTTAATCAGAGACCTGTTGATTACTATATAAACAAGAAGCGTCAATATTTGACTAGCAAGAAAGGCGAGTGCAATAGCTACTAAGCCCAAGGGGGCCGCAAAATAGGCAAGTAGTACAATAGTTAATGCATTAAAAGCATTCATGCCAACATATAGCCCCGAAAACTTTTTGATATTGAGCACGGTATCGCCAAAATAATTTAAACTACCAATAAAACTTGCGATTGCCAATATTTGCAATACACGTGTTCCTGTCTCCGTGTATTCGGGACCAAAGAAACCCAAAATTAAGTGCCCAAAAATTCCAACAGTGATAACGGCTGGCGTGAGGACTAGGAACAAGTAACGCAGAGCTTTTCTTAGATGAGCTGCCAACTCTTTTTCATTATTTGATGCCTCGGCAAAAAGCGATTGAGCATTTGCGCTTGGAATAACATTGATGAGGGTAATTATCATCATTGGCATATAAAAATACGCTGCTTCCTGTGCCCCAAGTCGTGACACAATTATTAGGGGCAAAAGGGATGTAGGCAAAGCACCAAATAAATTACCTAAATAATTTCCCGTAGCGAAGCGCCTCATGCCTGTCAATGCTTTAATCTTAAAAAAAATAAATTTAAAATTAATGATTATAATCACCCAAAATAATCCCGCGAGCCATGCCAACAGTGCCGCGATTGTGATGCTGTAAATTATGCCGATAGACCCCAAAGCAAAGAATAGGAAAGGAAGCGCAATTTTGGCGATACTAAATAGCGAGTTCTTGAAGAGAATGTATTTTGCATTACGCTCGGCGACAAACACACTATCGAGAATAATTCCCGTTGTCTGTAAAAAAATAAGTGCGATAAAAATTGGTGCGACAACTGAAAATGCACCCAATTGGATAACTGGATTATGCACTACGTGCGCCCACAGCAAAAAAAGAATCCCTGTCAGCACGCTTCCTAAAGATGTGACGACTAGAGCGGTTGAGATGAGGCGATTTCTGTCGCTTGATGTTGGAAGAAAGCGGATAATGACATTATTGAGACCGAATAAGCTAAATGTGGTCAAAAGAGATGTTACTGAAATGAGAGATGTCGCCAACCCGATTTCAGCCGGAGTATAGAGGCGTGAAGCAATAATCCAAAAGACAAACCCAAAAGCCGACATCACTGCAGTAGCCAGTATGATGTATGTAGAATTTCGAAACTGGCTGTCATTTAAAAAATGCAACCATAATCGCTTTGCCATTGTTGTTGGGTGCCAATTTTGCTGGAAAATCCTCATATTTTTTCTTTCATTATTCATGTCATTCTAGCACATTTTCGGTCATTCAGTGGTAAGTACATTTCTGTGATATAATAAAATCTCATGGGATTCGGCACATCTAATAATTTTAAGAAACCTCAGCGCAAAAGAACAGGTATCTTTATTTTCTTTATTTTGATCATGGGGGTATTAGTGTTGGGTATCGCGTCCCAGGAGTTTTTTGGTAATGAGCCAGAATCCACAGAGCCTGCTTTGGTTTACAATAAACCAAACGTAAACACGGCCTCAACTAGTGTTAAGGTATCACAAAAACCACCTGCAAACTATATCCTCCCTATTCCCGCAGTAGTCTTAAAAACAACGGAAATTCCCGCGCGACATGGTCAGCAATATGGTATAGCGGCGGGGGGTGGACTCGCACTCCTTCCACAGAAAGAATTGGAGCAATATTTCATGTCTCTTCAGTCTCTAGGGGTTCAATGGATTAGATGGGACATAGATTGGAGTGTTGTCCAGCCGGAAAACTCGGTAAATTACAAATGGGAGGGAGTAGACCGTGTTGCAATCATTGCAAAACAATATGGAATCAATTCACTCGGCATCATCACATACACTCCAAAGTGGGCAACATCTCCGAAATGCTTAGCAAAATCTCATTGTGAGCCAGCTGACCCCAAAGAGTTTGGTCGTTTTTCGGGAAAAGTTGCCCTGCGTTACAAAAATTTAATAACACACTGGGAAATATGGAACGAGCCAAATTACGCTTTTTTTTGGGGACCGAAACCAAATGCTGAAAAATATTCGGAGGTCTTGAAAGAATCTTATTTGGCAATAAAAAAAGCAAACCCATCAGCGATTGTTTTAAGTGGGGGATTGGCATCTGCGGGAGACAAGGGGGATGGAAGCATTCCCCCTCTTACCTTCGCGAAAGCATTATATGAATTGGGTGCTAACGAATACTTTGATATTCTGGCAATTCATCCCTACACTTACCCTGCTTCGCCAACGTATCAGGCATGGTGGAATCGTTGGCAAGAAATTTTGCCAATTCGAAAACTGATGGTTGATAATGGTGACTCAATAAAAAAAATATGGATTACTGAGATTGGAGTGCCAACAGGAGGTCCTGGTCGAGCCTACGCAACCAACCAAGCAGGTAGCTTTAAATATGGGTCTGATTTTATGTATGAAAAAGCACAAGTTGACATTATGAAAGAATCCATAGATTTTTATCAGAAAAATATTGACTGGATGGGACCATTTTTTTGGTATTCTCTTAAGGATGCTAGCAACAAAAAAAACGACACGGAGAACTTTTTTGGTCTTTTGCGCTATAGTGGGAGTAAAAAACCAGCATATGAAGTCTTCAAAAACATCATTGCTTCCAGCACGAAGAATGTGGTACACTACGATTTATGAGCATAAGGAAAGTTAAGGTGGTCGCAGTTTTGCCCGTCGGGTCTGGCAATGATGGTATTGATACTATTGAAAGTATATTTTTTTACTTGACTCCTTCAGTACATATTATTGTAATTGATGATAGTAAAAACCACTTGACAGCAGAACGTTTACGAAATATAGACGAACGAATCTCTGTGATGGAAGCCGAAGGACACGGCATTGGCGGCGGTTTATGGACAAATTTGGCGCGTGCATACAAGTACGCCGTGGAAAATTTCGAGTTTGATGTACTCCTACGCATAGATACAGATGCACTCATTATAGCGAAACATCCAGAAAATGAAGCGATTGAAATATTTAAACAAGATCCTACCATTGGCATGCTTGGATCATATAAAGTTGATTGTAATGGAGATGAGCGCAGCTTCAAGATCTCTGCAAGTAGCCTACGAAAAGAATCTGGCATTCGTGGTATTTTGAATCTGAAGCGCCGAAAACTTTTACGAGACTGGATTAAAGAAGCTAAGATGAATAACTATCAGGTAGGTGAGCATATCCTTGGGGGTGCTGATTTTCAGAGCTATTCGTGTATAAAAACTATGTCAGATCGAGGGTTCTTAGATACTAGTTTATTTTTAGATAGTGGGATTAGTGAGGATTTTCTATTCAGTTTACTTACTTGTACGTCTGGATATAGACTTAGTGATTTCGCTACGGGTGATTTTCCTATGGGTCTACGATGGCAGGGATTGCCTGATTCGCCACAAAATCTTATTAAGAGAGGAAAGAAAGTAATTCACTCAACAAAATTCTGGAAAGACATAAATCAGAAATCTATTCACGAATTTTTTAAGCAACAACGCGACAAAGAAAAAAATTAGATACTGTTCCTCCTTGGGAAACAGAGTGTAGTAATCTTATAGAAAATATTAAAGGGAAAGTTGATTTATGAAAAGATTTTTACAGGCTACCACATTTACGTTGTTTGTGCACAGTTTTGCCGGCTGGTTTTATATTGCCGGAAATGCAGTATTCCATCCGCAGACAC
>JBBTTN010000135.1:0-3499 GCA_038064235.1 Patescibacteria group bacterium | reverse complement strand
ATTTTACTTGGTTAAAATCTGTTCACCAAGTGTCCGACATTTGGGGTACCTTCCAAGTGGATTAAAGAAAATGGTGGACTCGACCCAATTCTGTTAATCGATCAATACCCAAAAGATATTCGCTCCGACTACTTCTTGGCGACATTTGTACTTGGTACGCTTATTTTCAGTTTTACTGCCAGTCTGATCACAGGCTACTCTCCACCTGATAAGTGGTATATGTTATCAATCTTCCCTGTTATCACTCACAGTATTACTCGCTGGCGCTGGTTATATTGCCAGCGTTACATAAAAATGTACCTCACGGAAACAGCTGGCCTGTGGCAATAATGGATTTGGGATTTATGTAAGCCGCGCTTAAACGTCACGCGCGGCTTTTTTATTTGTAAGATTAATACTGGACAAAAACTGGCATATTTGTTATAAGTAAATTAGCGCTTCGGCACAAGCCGAGGCAAATTGGTCTCTACACAATAAACAGGAAAGGAGCTTACGGATGGATAATGCGAGAAAGATTGTAACTGCTTGGGAAAATGAAGAAATCCATTTTGCTGTCCCTGAATTTTGGACAAGAGCAACAGGAAAAACCAACCCGATCGCTATGGCAAAAATCATGATTGCTTCGCGAGGTTGGATGTGGCCAGTTGTGATCATTATCATTTTAGCATTTTTTGCGAATGTTGGTTGGCCTTTTGATAGTGAAGGAATTTGGATTAAAGCTGGACTCATTACTGCAGTTTTCGCCTATCTTATTCTCAATATGCTTGCTCTCCCGTTTATGGGATACACGGCGCTTGATGACTTTATTGTTACACTTGAAAACGACAAAAATAGTGATGAAGCGCAAAAGTCGTTGCGAGAAATTACACACGCAAAGGCAACCTACGAGCACAAACTAAGAAAATCTCATCCAAATTGGCGAATGAGTAAAAACCGGATTCGCCGTCGTGCTCATCGTAAACGTCGATTGATGCGTAAAACAAGTTCTTAATATTCCCCTCACTGCGCGTTGTTTTACCCAGCGCGCTTTTTTTGTGCAAAAAATTAAATCTTAAACTCAATCACATCGCCGTCTTGGACGAGGTAATCATGACCTTCAATCCGGAGCAAACCTTTTCCCCGCGCGTGACCGTGTGTGCCAGCATCCAATAAATTTTGCCAGTTAATCACTTCCGCTTTAATAAATTTATCTTTAAAATCCGTGTGGATCGCCGTGCCGGCTTCGGGCGCCGTGCTTCCGCGCTTGATCGTCCAAGCCCGCGTCTCATCCTCACCGGTGGTAAAATAAGTAATAAGCCCTAGCAAGTGATACGCCGAGCGAATCAATTCATCCAAACCCGTTTCAAAAATCGGATCCACTTGCACGACTTCGTTGCCTGCCAAATTTTTCTTAATCTCCTCCAATTTATTTTCCCCCGCTTCGGAAGTGTTAAGAATATATAAAATCGGTTTAGCCGTGAGCAAACACAAATGTTTCGGCGCGTCCGAGCCAGCCATTTCACCGCGTTCAAGTTTAGTTTTAAGTTCCGTTAAAATTTTATCTTCTGCCACGGCCTCCTTATCACCACGCTTCAACTCTTTACCAATGTTACTCTGACGCTTAGTCACCGTTTCCAAATCAGCGAGTACGAGTTCATATTCAATCGTCTTCACATCATCAAGCGGTGAGATTTTATTTGCAACATGAACGATATCTTTATCTTCAAACACCCGCACCACTTGGGCAATCGCATCCACCTCACGGATATGCGAAAGGAATTTATTACCCAGACCCTCACCCGATGCCGCACCGGCCACCAAACCGGCAATATCCACAAACTCAATCACGGCCGGAATAGTCTTGCCCGACTGGCTGAACTCGGAAAGTTTAGCCAGTCTAGGATCCGGCACCGCCACCACCCCCACCGACGGATCAATCGTGCAAAACGGATAATTTTCCGCCGGCACGCTTTTTTTTGTCAGCGCATTAAACAGCGTTGACTTGCCCACATTTGGTAATCCCACAATGCCGATGGATAGAGACATAAATTTAGATTATAGGTAATAGCTTATAGGGAACAGAAACAAAAATCAATTTAGGGGTTTTTCTTTTTTGAAATAAATTCTAACCCCATAAAAATCTTTATACCAACTGCCAGCGATAGCAGGAAGTTGGTATAAAGATTTTTTAGAAAATAAGATTTACCCCTGCATCAATTTTGTAATCTCTACTTGATGCGCCGTCATCACTTGCATCGCGGCGGTTTGTTGGTCAAGGCCGATTTTGGTTTTGGCTTCAATTTCACTAGCGATTTTTTTAAAGAGTTCAGGGTTTTTGTTGACCATTTTTAAAACCATATCCACTTGCCCTTCTGGCACCCCCTGTGACTTCAACATTTTTTTTATGAAATAATTTTTGAACATATTGCCGAGTCTACCAAATTTATGCTATTTTTACCAAGTTGGTTGTTAAAAAAATGGGCCTATAGTAAAATGGTATTACATCTCCATGGCATGGAGGAGGTTGGGGTCCGATTCCCCATAGGTCCACCAAACAGGAAATTGCAAACAAGGCAATTCTGCGTTTTGGGGAAAGAAAATTTTAATCATTTTTTAGTCGAGGAAAAATATTTTAGTAATATAAATTTATAAACATATGAATCAATACGAAAAACCAAGCCAGGCGTTTGAGCAAGAAAACAGAGAAAAAGTTACAGTTGTAAAAGCTGAAGCTTTGCGAGTACTTCAAGAATGGGCTAGAGATAAAGAACCAATTGTTGATGTTGAAAGTCTTTTGGGATATCGTGGGTCTGCATCTGAATGGTTCAAAGAACAACTGGGAAAATTTACATATGAACAGATTAAAGAAATGGCTAATCGTGCTGAAGATTGGGAGGGTCAGCGCCACGAGGATTTAGAGAGAGCAAGAATTGCCGCCGAATTAAAACGGTATGTAGATAAGATCATAACGCCGTTGATCCTAATCAAAAAGATTGACGAATCGCTTAGCGATGAACAGGCAAAACATTTTGCTGAGTGGATAAGGGTCATGATGGTTGGCAACTCACAAAATGATATTGTTAGTATAATCGAAGCCGCTAAACGTTATTCACCTGATATGGTATTGGATTCAAGTCTAGAATTTTTTGCTGGTCAAGATCAACCCGAAGAATTACATAGGACAGAGCAAGGTAGTGGTCCTCTTTTAGCAGCATCTGTAAGTTTACGACTAGGAAAGAGGGGGGTTATCGACATTTCAGATGACGAAAATAACCCTGGTGGCTTAGGCTATAGTACCAATGTACACGCATACATCGAGAAGTAAGACCCAACTCTCAATTATCCAATTTGAGTCGAAGGTTCTTAAGTCATAAAATTTCTGGCACCAAAATGAAATGGATTCTAACTTTTTCAAACAAACCCCACCACTTCGCTGAAGCTACGCAGTGCAAGCACCATTCCGAATTTGAAGAAAGATTGACCACGACAAAAACAAAGGTACCTGACCCCTTTAATTTGG
>JBBTTN010000134.1:0-4013 GCA_038064235.1 Patescibacteria group bacterium | reverse complement strand
GTGCCACCGGTAATCGCCGCGCGAAAAGCCGCCAAGTCAATTTGATTTTGAAAATAAGCGATGCCGGTGTAAGCGGCAAAAATAATCGCCATTACTCCGCCCGCTAAACCATCCAAACCGTCAATCACCCCACTGGAAAAAAGCCCGACCATCGTAATCACAAATAATGGAATTATCCACCAACCAATCGCAAATTCACCCAAAAATGGAATCAATACTGATGATTGTTCCAGTTTAAAATAAAACCAACCGGCACCGACTAAACCTAAAATCGTCACTAAAAGTAAGCGTTTTTTAAACGGCATTCCGCCAGCCAAGTAAGTGCCAGTGCCATGAACTTCCAGCCAATCATCCATCAGGCCAATCAACGAAGCGACGACTAAAGTAAAGAGCGGTAGCCAAGTTTGATTGCGACTTAAAAAATTTAATTTCAAACTAAGTTCTGAAGGAAATAAAGTGGCGTATAACCAAATAAAGAAGACGGTTAATAAAACACTTGCCCAAATAATCACCCCGCCCATTCTCGGCGTGCCCACTTCTTTGCCTTTATGTAAATCGTTAAAAATCGGCGTGGCGCGTCCGTCGGGCGCAATTTTGCCGGCGCACTTTTTCCATAATTTATACTTGTATAAATAATGAGTTAAAAATGGCGTCAGTAAAATTCCGAGTGCAAAAGTGATGGTGATGGGTGTAAAAACTTTAAATAAACTAACAAACATAATAATAAAATTATAGACTAAAATAACGCATGGTTTTATGGATAAGTTCTTCCATATCGCTAAAGCGTCCATCCGCACTTGAACCCAACACTACGACTACAATTGGTTGATTTAAACCGCGGTCGAAAGCCAGCACCAGATTACCAGAGGCGACATCGGTAAAACCGGTTTTAGAACCTAACAGTCCGGGAATTTTGCCCGCAAGTTTATTGGTATTTTGTCCAGAATAAAGATTTAGGTCAAGTGAGGAAGTGTTGATTGTTTCGCGCGTGGTGGCTTCAAAAAGTTCCGGTTGCTTGGTTAAAATGTACGAAAAAAGTTTACTTAAATCCCGCGCCGAGCTTTGGGCGCTAGGCAATTTATCAAAATAATCCAAACCGGTGGCGTTGGTAAAATAGGTTTGATTCAAATTAAGTTTTTTAGCGCGTTGATTCATAATTTCGCTCACACTCTCATTGTCGGGAGTAAAGGCTGAAGCGAGGGCACGCGCGCCGTCATTGGCAGAAGTGACTAAAGTGTAATCAAGTAAATTTTTGAGTTGCCAACGCTCCCCCACCCTAAAACCATAATCGCCAAATTCACGGATGGAGTCCGTACTAATTTCCACCGGTTTTTCTTTTACTAAAGTTTCGTTGGCAATCAGTGCCGTCATAATTTTAGTGAGTGAAGCAATTGGCAGTTGCGCGTCAGCATTATTTTCATAAATTACTTCTTGATTAATTGGATCAAAAATAATCACGGCCTTGGCTTCAAGTTTAAGATCGCGGAAGGCTAATTCTTTCGCGCTTGGTTCGTGAGTAACAATTACCGCTGGCGTCGGTTTAATAAAAAAAGAAATTATTCCAATTGTGAGTAATAAACCCACAACAATTTTAGTTATTAGTTTTTGATGTTTCATTTTCTGAATGTTTTAAAAAATCTTCCAGTTTACCTTGTAAACTGCCAAACTCTGGCAACTCATCAATTTGCTTGATGCCAAGATGAGAGAGTAATTCAAAAGTTGGGCGATAGAGAAAACTCCGCGCGTCGCTGGGATTTACGATTCGTTCCACTAAACCGCGCACTTGCAAATGACGCAAAGTAAAAGAAGAATTAACGCCACGAATATAATCAATTTCCGCGCGCCCTACGGGCGCGCGGTAAAGCACAATTGTCAGGGTTTCCAAACTAGCTTTGCTCAATTCACTTGAAAGTTCCTCTTTGGTTAAAGTTTCAAAAATCCCCGCGAGATTGGGGTGAGTACCAAGTGTGACCTCTTCGTCTTTACGTACTAAACAAAGTCCTCGATTTACTAATATCGCCTCAAGTTCAGTTAAACCTTTTGTCACTTCATCCTTACTCACCCCCAAACTTTTCGCTAAAAATTCCACCGTTACCGGCTCGGCTTTCCAAAACAAAACCGCTTCAATTTTACTCGCTAATGCCAAATCCATGGCGTAAATTATAGCGCCTATTTACTTACTCACACCCTTGACAACTTCACAATAGTTTGCTAACATGCTGGTCGGAAACGATTTGGGCGATCAACGTTGATTGCCCTTTGAGAATTTGGTCCTAACCCCGTTTTAAAACGGAAAGGAGATAGAAATGAAGTGGACAATGACCGATACAATCGCCTGTATTCCTGGTTTGGTGATTGGGGGAATTGGGGGTATGTTTTTTGGTTATCTTGCCCATATTGTAATTCCTTCCTCCATTAATTATTTTCCTGTCTTTTGGGTTGTGGGGGGTGCAATTCTTTTAGGTCTTGCATCTCGGTGGTTAAGTTTGCATAAAATTGACCATTAGCGAAAACTGCTTATTTCTTCACGCCTCGCACTGTTCGCTAGTAATAGCAACACAACGCGAGGCGTTTTTTTTATTTTAAAATTTTGAATTTAACACAAAATTTACGACCGTATAAAGTGTGCTAATTTATGCATTGTAGCAAACGGCCACGATCGTAGGATTTTGCTACAATGGGAAAGTGTGTCGTGATTTAATAGTGTGGAACTGAAGTGGAGTTTAAATTTTCAATACTGATGTCGGCAAAATGAGAATCTTGACGCACCTCCACAATCCCCTGCTTGACGAGCTCCAGCATCCCGAGAAAAGAAACGATGATATTTATTTTATCTTTTTTATCCGCCACAAATTGCCCAAAATTCATTTTAAAAGCTGACTGCACGCGCTTAGCCAAATCTTGCATCACTTCCTCCAAACTTAAAATTTTTTTCACAATCACTTGTGGAATTTTCTCTACACTTGGCAAGGTGGCGATCAAATTTCTAATAATTTGATTAAAATTTAAAAGATTCACTGACTTGGTGGGAGAGAAAACTGGTGTCACTTCTCCCCTGCCCTCTCGATACATTATCGTTTTATTTCCGAAACTTTTTTTAACATGTACGCTTAAATTTTTAATTTTTTGATAAATTTTTAAACGATTTTCTAAATCTTCAATACTCGCCCGCTCCTCTTCCGTGACTTGGATGTTGGGTAAAAGAGAAATTGATTTTATCAGCATCAACGTGGCTGCGACGACAATAAAATTCGCCATTTCACTCATCGATTTTTGCTCACCTAAACCGTTCAAATAACTCACATAACTATCTGCCACGAGCGCGAGCGAAACTTCACTAATATGCAATTTTCGTTTTTCAATCAAATCTAAAAGCAAAGGCAACGGCCCCTCAAACTCGCCAACTTTTAATTTAAATTCACTGGTCATTTCAGCGAGGCTAAGCCTTGATATTTATCCCCAACTCTTTCAGTTGTTTGGTTTCAATTTCAGACGGGGCGTTCATCATTGAGTCGCGACCTTCACCGGTTTTGGGGAAGGCGATAACTTCGCGGATATTAGGTTCACCAGCAAGCAAAGTTACAAGACGATCCAAACCCCAAGCAATGCCACCATGCGGTGGCGCACCCGAGCCAAGCGCTTTCAGCATGTGGCCGAAGTTGCTCTCAATCCGTTCATCGCTATAACCTAAAATTTTGAAAACTTGTTTGAGCATCTCTGGTTTATGATTCCGGATACTCCCGCCACCAATTTCAAAGCCGTTTAAAGCCACGTCATATTGAGTGGTCAGGATTTCCCCAATCTTTTCACTTTTCATCAATAATTCCTCATGCTCTGACATCGCCCGCGAGAACGGATTGTGAGTAAAAGTGTAATTACCTTCATCCGTCTTTTCAAAAAAGGGGAAGTCTATGACCCAACAAAAGGCAAGTAAATTAGAGTCTTCTTTATTTTCTCTCATATCTGGTCGGTCGGTGCCATATTTATTCATCGCCTCTTTATATGTAATCCGC
>JBBTTN010000133.1:0-7943 GCA_038064235.1 Patescibacteria group bacterium | reverse complement strand
CACCTCGCCTACCTTGGCTTCGGCAAGTGGTTTAGCGTTATCTTTATCGTCGAGAGCAAAGAAGTTACGATTAATCGACAGCCCCTCATCGCGAGGCATAGCCTCATTTGCTGGTAAGAAATATTTGAACACTAAACTATAATAAGTGTTGCCGGATTCAGTTTGATTTTTCTTACCAAGATTGACCGAATTTAATTCACCAAAACGCAGTTCGCCAAGCGGAAAAACTTTTTTAAGTTGGGTCAAAATACTTTTTGGTCCAAAAGTAAATTCCATCGCCACCTGCTCATTAACTCGATTTTCTAAAGTAAAGTTCGCGCTCGTTTCCGGTTGCCAAGTAAGATAATCGGTAATAGCTTTAACTCCCGCCAAAGTATTTTTAGTTGACCCCCAAGCGCCATCTTTATCGCGCGACGCCACGAGCCATCTCAACATCTCGGTGACCTGACTCTTATCCTGATTCATCACAAAAATTGAAATGTGTCTAGCCGTATTACTAACTGCGGTGCCATAATCTTCGGACCCAGAATCCAAGAAAGTGCCACGCGAATCAATCACTAAACGATTTTTAAGCATTGAATCAATCTTTTTCATTTGGTCCGGAAACAATTGATAACGATGCAATATTTCCGAAATACTAAGCATAGTGTCACTTGACAACTTTTTATCTTTTATCATCTCCATCGTCAATTCTTCCAAATCCAAACTTCCTCGACCTTGAACTTGACCCAAATAAGAATCTTGTGTTAATAGCGCGCCAATTAATATAATTGAATCTCTAAAATTAAAATCTTGATAATTTTTTAGATTATAATTAAATAGATAATCCGTCGCCTTACGCCATTTTTCATTATCAATTTTATAGCCAATCTGGCTTAGCCGATCAAAAGCATTGACGACCTCAATCGTTGCTGAATAATTTGAATCCCGACTCTCCGACCACATTCGGAAACCGCCGTCAGAATTTTGCAAAGCATAAAGTGAATCCAAATTTTTAGTAATAATCGGTTCCAGTTCTGGCAAATTTTGATTGATAAGATTGGGCACGGCAATCGCCTTGGAAATCAGAGCTAGCGCGCCCAAACGACTACTTTTTTGTTCGGCACATTCATAAGGATATTCAAGAAAATATTTAAGCGCGTTAGGTAGATACACCGCCAAAGTCGCGGAACTTTCAACCACCAATTCTCCTTGATCAGGCAAAATAGTATCTGGCACATAAACTAATTCCGTGGTTCGAGAAGTGGTTTTGCCAGCTGTCGCCGTCACCCCATACAAAGTATTGGCATTAACTTTTAAAGTGTCATCCACAATATCACTTAATCCTCCACCGGTCGCGCTAAGCGAATAGGTTAAGAATCCTGGTTTAAGATTTGTGGGGACTTTGGTATTCCAATAAATTGTTTTGGTCTCGCCTTTTTTTATTGAAACACTCTTGTTTGCTTTATCAATAATTTCAAGTCCGGAAATTGTTAAAGTCACATCAAGATTAAGCGGGTTTTCACTTTGGTTAAACACTTGCGCGCCAATCGAGAACTCATCACCGGGGAGAACAAATCGCGGTTTAAGCGGAGTAACCATTAACAATTTTTTGGTACTAAATTCTTGATAACCCGCCCCAACTTTTGTATCAAAAGTCATACCCACTGCCTCCACCTGCCAAGTAGTTAGGTTATCTGGAAGTTTAAAAGTAACGCTGGCCCGACCAAAACTATCGGTTACCAAATTTGGTTTCCAAAACGCCACCTCTTTAAACACGCCGCGCCTTTTACCAGAATTAGGGTCATTACCGCTACCACCCTTGCCGTCAGCACTAACTGGGTCGATGTATTTTAATAAATTTTTAAAGTTTGAGTAGGTGGCAACGGTAAGTGGCACATTACCATACAACTCATCAACGGGAGATTTTTTGGGATTACCCCGAAGGGCGAGCACGCTCATGTCCACCACGGCAAGTGTTAACTCTGCCGACTGCGGGCGACCAAACTCATCACTAGCATTTATCACTAGCACCACGTCATCACCGGGTTTATAAACTTTTTTATCAGTCGTAATACTAATTTTAAGATTTTTTTGTTTGCTAACAACTTTAAAGTCGTAAGCCCCATAACGCACCGCCCGATCTGGCGCGTATAAAACCACACTCAAATGCACATTAGGATAATAGTCAGCCGTTACAGGAAATTCATAGTTAGCAAGATTACCTTTAATATCGATGACCTCGTAAGTAAACACTCGACCACGCTCAATCGTCACCAAAGCTTTGGCTTTGCCTTCAGGAATTTCCATCACTACCTTACCTTTTTCCCCAATATTTAAATCTTTCTTTTCCGCTTTAATTTTAAGTGAGGTATCGTCACTGCCACGCACGTTTACATTTTGATTACCGTAAAGATAAAACCAAGTGCGACTACCCACGGCTTGATTACCACCTGTCTTCACATCCACTTCATACTCCCCCTCATTACTCACTACCAAACTAACCGTGGCATCACCAGCGTTATTAGTTCTAAAGTTTTCTGTTTTCACCAACTTCCGTTCGCGCTTCCAAACAGAATAATCTTGACCATTGCCAGCTGGACGCTTTTCCTCCACCCAATTTACTTTATAAACTTCGGCCTCAATTCCACCAAGCGAGACTGATTCACCAGAAGTATTAACACTTTTAACTTTAAGAGAAATTGGGGTTCCGGCTGGTGCAAAATTTTCTTCAACCTTACTACCTAAATATATTGGCGCCACGTGGAGAATATAGGATTTTTGAGAACTGATTGACCGGCCTGTTTGATTTTTAACGGTGGCGTCAAGAATTATGATTTTACTTTGGCTTGGATTATCTAGGTCTTTCACTTTGATGTTAGGTTCAATTGTGACCTCACCATCTTCGTTCAACACCGCTTTACCATTGCCAAGATAATTGTCGCCGTAGTAATAATATTCACTATAACCATTTTCATCCTGCTCAAAAATATTATTAAAGTTGAAATATTCTGATGTATATTTAGCAAAGTAGTAATACTGGCTACTTAAATGATAATCCACCGTGGCTCCGGAAACTGGTACGCCGAAATAGTAATCGGCTTTAAGATTTACTTTTGGTTGATTGTTAAATGTAAACTCATCACCATCAGTATTAAGAGCCACCTTAAACGCGGCGTGTGCATAATTTAAAACTTCAAAGGTAGCACATTGATAACCAACACAAGCTCGATAACTCCCGAGTGGTGCAGAATCTTCAACTTTAAAATTAGTGGCAATTGATCCGTAACTATTAGTTTGAAGACTTTCCTCTTTAATAATTTTACCACTGGAATCAGTAATTTTTAACACCACAGTTTGCCCTGCTGGCACTTGATAATAACCATCGTAACCAAGACGATAAAAACCCTTGATATTTACTTCTTGTCCTGGTCGATAAATTGGTTTATCGGTGTAAAGATAATAGTGTTTATCATTTACCGCCCTTCTGGCCCAGCTTAAAGCTGAAACATTATTTGAAAGCACCACTTTATCTTGACCACTAGTGATCACCGTCATATCAGCACCCGGCACAGGCGAAACAAAAGCCAAGCCTTTTAGATCAGTAACGGCCGAACTAATTAATGCGCCTTTGCGATAAAGGCCCACAATCGCCCCCACCACCGGCTCTCGGGTACTGGCATCAATAACCCAATAAAGATTTTTAAGTTCACCTAATTGAGCGCCATTAAGAATTTGCGAATCACCTTCACTCTTCTCACTCGGGTTGATCTTTTTTTCGGTAACAATTAAATTGGTGACCGACACTAAAGTGCGGGCGCTTGATTGCCAATTTTTAGTGCTAATAGGGATTGAGCTATCAACGGAAACTAAATAATTACCAATAACATTTGGGAAATAATCTTTAAGATCAACAGTGAAAAATCGGCTTTCAGGATTATTGCTAACTAATGGGATTATTTTACTTATTTTTTCATCACAAGGTAAATTAGTTGACTCATTGTAACTTTCTCTAGCTTGATTAAAATTAGTTGGGTTCAAACGGCAAACACTAACTGAAACGGATGGTAAATATTTGGCCGAAAAGGTTAACTTGGTTCGGCTCGGAACCGTCACCACCCCACTCTCTTGATGACTCAAAATTTGATAATCACTCTCCATAACCGCTCGAGAGGTGAAGGAATAATTGCCACTTACTTCACCACCAAATGAGTCTCTAATTTTTGCACTTACGTTATACTTCTGACTACCAACCAGATAACCAAATAATTGAGAGGAATATTGTCCAACTTTACAAATCTGATTTTGTTGACTCCTTACCAAATATGATCCACCAAAATTATTTACTTCAAACGGAGGCGTGATATTAAATCCGCTACCAGTGCCGTCATCAGATGGTCCCTTGAGAGAATTATTGGAGCAAATTGTAAAATAATCCAGATAATCACCACTACTAATGTTATAAATAACTAATGGATCATAAACTTTTAAATTTATCACTTCCGCTTCATCACCTAAATTATCGCCATTTACAGAAATAACTTTTTCAAAAGAGACGGCAAATTTTTCAGACGACTTAAGACTAGATTTAAAAGAAATAATAATTTCTTTTTTGTTCGGCACCTTTAGACATTTGCGGGGTGAATTTTCATCACACTTTTCTCCATACACAATTTCCGCAATCTTTGAACCAGCGATCTGACTTTTATCTAAATCAATCTCTTCATAAAAACCCACATTAATTGTGCCCAGCGGATCAAAACTCTGCATCTCCACTGGACCCCGAGGGGAAATAACATTTGAATGACTAATCACACTGCCCACTTGATAATTAATTGTGGCTGGTCGGTCAATAATAATATTACCCCCGGATTTAGGGTAGGCCTTACTCACTTTGACCGCATAATTTTGCTTGGTTTGCCAACGACCACCCGCATCTTCGGGATTGAGTTCAAGCGTATTAAAATCAGTAACTTTTTTATCATCAACTAACTTTTCAGCATACGCAACCGAAAACGGCACACTTTTGCCGTTACTATTAATTGAGATATTTGTTTTGGCTTTTTCCAAATCCACCGGTTGATTAAAACGAATTAAGAAAGGCTGATTATAAACCCGAACAATGTTTTGAACTAAATGTCCTTCTTGAGATTTATAGTAATCAAGCTGGTAGGTGCTAAACTTGGCTTCTCTGGGCGCCACGGCTAAACCATCCATTGATTTAAAACCAGAATTGACCGTCACCACATATTCGGCGGAAGAAATTAAATCGGCTTTAGGAATAAACTGGAGAGTGTTAGTGCTAATCCATTTAAAGCGTCCCTCAGTAGTGGGAGTAATCGTCACCGGTAAAGATTCATCAATAAATTGGTCCAACCGACCCAACGGAATCATCGGTCGGTTGAAAACAATACTAATTTTAGTCTCTGGTAACACCTCTTCATCAGCAGGTAAGATTGCCAAAATCTCTGGATCTGGCGCCACTAAAAAATCTTCTGAGAGACTTTGATCTGTGGCAATATTTACTTTTGTCGAATAATATTTACCAAGTTCAAGCGCTTTACTTGGTTGAAAATAATAAATTTTAGTTTTGGACTTTGCATCATTTACGGTTACGAGATTCCCCGCTTCATCAACTAACCACTTACCAGAAATTTCTGGTTCAAAAACTACCTGCTCTGCCACCTTGGCCTCAAGGGCGTTAGGTAAAGCCACAGAAATTGGCGCGGAGCTTGAAACCTTCTCTGGCACAAGGCGAGATTGCACCACTGTGGCCGATAAACCGCCCGGAAAAAATTTAAAGTTGGGTAAGGAAAACCCTACCACCAAAATAATCACCGCCAGCCCGAGCAAACTGACAGAGATTATTAATATTTTTTTATTCATTATTTTATTATACCACGACACTACTAAACTTCTGAACTATTTTAATTACCGAATTTTAGCATAGAGTTCTCAACCCTGTACAAATTAGTAATTAGCTGTTATGTCAAGGAGAGTCCTTGCCAGCCATTAATTTTTAGCTTTTATTTTTTTCCCAACCTTTTTCTCCAATAATTTAATGTTTTCCAAGTAGGCTTTTTCGACTGGTGAAAGTGTTTCAATTTGATATTTTTTGTATTCCTTTTCTGCTTTTTCTATAGCTTTTTCATGACTTACTTTTCCCGCGTCAATTAAAACTCCTTCGCCATAATCAGAAAGTAATTTATCTAAAGATGCAATATGATCTGTCATATACATTACTTGTTTATCCATCGCGCGCAATTCTGCCAATTCAAAATATGTCGAAACAAGTCTATTTAATTTTTCTAACTCTTTAACAGACAAATAATTTTTAGCAATTCTTACTTCTTCTAACACAGGTAAATCCCCCGCAAAAACCGTCAAACCCATAAATTTCTTACCACTATCAGCACGATTGTAAATAACTTCCGATGCGGTCTGTTTATGCACAGCATAGTGCAATTTATTTTGCACAATTTTGAAAAACTTAATTGAATGTAGAGATTTTGGATCATAATCTGCGCTTGTGGCATAAAGGTCAAGAACTTGTCTATACAACATCTTTTCACTGGAACGAATATCGCGGATACGAGACAAGAGCTCTTTCCAATAATTGCCTTCGCCATTTCTTTTGAGCCGCTCATCGTCCATCACAAAACCTTTAACAATATACTCTTTCAATTTTTGTGTAGCCCAAATACGAAATTGCGTGCCACGTAGTGAATTTACTCTGTATCCGACGGAAATAATGACATCTAAATTATAATAATTTGTTGGTTTGGTAGAAAATTCGGAAATTCCGAATTTTCTCATTGTTCCTTCTAAAATAAGCTCTTTTTCGGCATAGATATTTTGAATATGCTCATTTATGGTAGATTTTGATTTATCAAAAAGTTCCGCCATTTGGTCTTGTGTGAGCCAAACAGTCTCATCCTTCATCTGCACCTCAATCTTAGTCTCCCCATCCGCGCCTTCATAAATAATTATTTCACCGGAATTATTATTTTTCATATTGTCTGGATTATACTACAGAGCCGGCGGGGCTTCCTTATTTTGAATATAAAGCCTCTTTCTTAACATTTTAACGGTATTGCCGACAACTCCTCCAAATCCGCCAGCTTTTTTAATTACCGAATTTTAGCATAGAGTTCTCAACCCTGTACAAATTAGTAATTAGCTGTTATGTCAAGGAGAGTCCTTGCCAGCCACGGAAAAGAGGGGGCGACTTACTCCCTAAAAATTAAATTCTGAGTTATTTTTTATGCGTATTTCCAATATTCCAATTGTGAGTTGTGTGCGTGTATCTATGTTTAGACATAAATCTTTTTTGTCTCTTTTGTCTTGACGATTTTTCTTGTTGAGAGAGATTATCCTGCTGTTGCGGTTTTTCCCGTGGACATTGATGTGTAAAACGATATGGGCGATAACCAGTAAAAAGATTTTTAAGATAGTAAATTAATTTCATAGAATTATTTTTCCAATTCTTTTTTCTTTACTTAATATCTCAATAGGTTTTTTATTTATTTTTTCGATAAATTCATTATTGTTTCCCAACTTTCTTATGCTTAATAAAAATTCTTTTGAGAGTTTCTTTACCGTTTAAATATGAAACACAACCATAAATTTTTCACAATTCAAAAACCCTTACAACTTCATCAAAATTCTTAAGTTTATCTTTTTCCCATTCTTCTTGCTTTATATATAAAGCTTTATAAATTATTCTAGTTTGCTTATCATTCACATCTTCACACCACAACTGTAGTCTTTCAAATTTCAATTTGTCATTTTCTTCTTCTCGTCCTTTTGTTTCAATAATATAAACAGTTTTTTCATCTTTTTTAACAAAGAAATCTGGATAATAGGTGGCGATAAACCCTTCCGAGTTTTTATATTCAATTCTGAGCGCACTCGCTTCCTTGTTTTGAAAGTTTTTTGCGAAAGAAATTACATCATCACAATTT
>JBBTTN010000132.1:0-8143 GCA_038064235.1 Patescibacteria group bacterium | reverse complement strand
TTTTCGATCGAGGACTGTTTTCATTAATTCAGTGTAACACGTTATATTTTACAAGCAAGTGAGCGATGCCAAGAAGTCGTCGGGGCGGAGTTTCATTACACGAACGCCTTGGGTTTGCCGACCAAGCGCCGGAATTTCATCCAGCGCGGTGCGGATAACCTGCCCGTGTTTAGAAATGGTAATAATTTCCGAGTCCTCCAAACCCACCACGCGCCCGCTAATTAATTTACCGGTTTTGGCAGTCAACTTGGCAGTTTTAATGCCCGAACCCCCGCGTCGTTGCACCTTATATTCCTTTAAAGCGGTTTTTTTACCATAACCGTTACTCGCCACCACCAAAAAGTTAGCGGTAGTTTTAGCCTCTTTGTTAATCACGCCCGCGCCCACCATCCGATCGTCTTTTTTAAGTTTAATCACCCGCACTCCCATCGCGCTCCGACCCATTTGACGCACCTCACTTTCTTTAAATCTAATCGCCTTACCCTCGCGCGTGGCCACAATTGCTTCATCACCGGGACCGACCAAAAATGCCGTGAGCAATTCATCGCCCGCTTCCAGCGTGATGGCGATAATACCACTCCGACGCACCTCTTTTAAACTCTCCAACGAAACTTTTTTTGCCACGCCGGCCTTGGTCACCAACATAATGCTCTCAGCGGTCTTCGTATCCGCCTTGAGCGGTAAAACTGAAGAAACTTTTTCGTCTTCCGCCAACGGCAAAAAATTCATCACCGATTTACCACGCGTGGCGCGTTTACCCTCCGGCACATCATACATTTTGATTTGATAAACTTTGCCTCGGTCGCTAAAAAATAAAAGATTGTCGTGCGTGGAGGCGGTGATAAACAAATTCACAAAATCTTCTTCTTTGGTATCTAAATCCACCACGCCCACACCCCCGCGTCGTTGCGCCCGATACTCGCTTGGGTCGGTGCGTTTAACATAACCGCCTTGCGTTACCACCAACACCGCCTCGATGTTCGGAATTAAGTCTTCGGTTTTAATTTCCCCGGGCGCCGCGCGCACCACTTTAGTCCGTCGGTCATCGCTGTATTTATTTTTAATTTCCACAAATTCCTCCCGCACCACCGCCAAGATTTTGGCTTCACTTCCGAGCAACTCCTTCAGATATTTAATTAACGCTTGCTTCTCTTTTAATTCATCTTCAATTTTTTGCCGTTCCAAACCCGCGAGTTTTTGCAAGCGCATTTCCAAAATCGCGCGCGCTTGCAACTCCGAAAATTTAAACTCTTTGATTAAATTCGCTTCGGCGGTATTTACGTCCTTTGATTTTTTAATGAGTTTAATAATCTCATCAATGTGGTCCAACGCCTTTTTCAAACCAAGCAAAATGTGCTCGCGCGCCTCCGCTTGCTTTAAATCAAACTTGGCCCGACGAATAATAATTTCCCGTCGATGTTTCAAAAATTCTTCCAAAATCGCTTTGAGCGAAAGTAGTTTGGGCACGCCGTCCACCAGCGCCAACATATTGTAATGAAAAACCGTTTCCAGTTCGGTATTTTTATAAATGCTATTTAAAACCTTTTGCGGGTAAGCGGTGTTTTTAAGTTCTATCACCACGCGCGTGTCGGCGAGCGTGGTGGACTCGTCGCGAATGTCTCTAATCCCCTCCAACTTTTTCTCCCGCACCAAATCCGCAATCCGCACAATCAAATCGGCTTTGTTCACTTGATATGGCAATGAAGTAATCACAATTTTTTCCTCATCCACCACCTCAGCCTCACCCCGCACCAATACCCCACCACGCCCCGTGCCTGACGCGTGACGAATGTCGCTCTCATTAAACACCATTCCGCCGGTCGGGAAGTCCGGGCCTTTGACAATATTTGAAAGGTCATCACCCGTCGCTTCCGGTTCGTCAATCAATTTAATTAACGCCGTCATTACCTCGCCCAAATTATGCGGGGGAATTTTGGTCGCCATTCCCACCGCAATGCCCATCGTGCCATTAAGTAACAAATTCGGCACCACTGACGGCAACAGCCTCGGCTCCTCGCGACTGGAATCGTAGTTGGGACCAAAATTAACCGTTTCCTTTTCCATATCGCGAAGCACCTCGGCGGCGAGTGGCGCCATTTTAACCTCGGTGTAACGCATTGCCGCCGGCGGGTCGCCGTCCACCGAACCAAAATTACCTTGACCAAGCACTAACGGATAACGAAGCGAAAAGTCTTGGGCCATGCGCGCCAATGCGTCATAACACGCCACATCACCATGCGGATGATATTTACCCAGCACATCACCAACCACCAGCGCCGACTTACGAAATTTGGCCGAGCTGGAAAGTCCCAGTTCATGCATGGAGTAAAGAATGCGCCGATGCACCGGCTTTAACACATCACGCACATCAGGCAAAGCGCGCGACACAATCACCGACATTGAGTAATCCAGATAAGAATCCTTCATCTCTTTGACGATGTCGATCGGAATAATTTTATCAAAATTTTTATTTTCTTCGGGAGTCATAATTGAAAATTAAAATAAATCCGTTAAAACTTTAAAACCTTTTTTAAATCGCTCACCGATATTTGCCAAGACATTAACTGCGGAAACATCAGTCACAACAGCAGTTTGCGTTTGCTGATAATTATATTGGGGCGGAAATAAGACGCCCATATTTACTAACCAACCAGCCGCGATGAGCAAAGTCAGCGCCACACTACTATAAAGCGCCACTCGACGACGGCGCGTTTCGGGCGCCTCACGCAACTCTTGAAAATAAGTGGTGAGCGACATAATTAAAATGATTTAATAATTACCACTTCACCCTCCTTTTCTAAAATATCCTTTTTCTTTAAAACTAACTTATCCACTGGCTTCACCGACTCAGCGCCGGATTCTTTAAGAAACATTGACAGAGAATTTTTAGGTTCATCCACGCTATGATTCACCGGAATAACAATTTTGGGATTAAAAGAAAAAGCTAATTTTGAGGCGAGCTTGGGGTCAATAATTCGTGAATCCACCGGGACAAATAAAATATCCACTTCACCAATCGCCTCCACCGCCTCGGGCGAAACTTCACTTTCAGTAATCGCGCCTAAATGCAAGATTTTTGTTTGGTCAATCATTATGCTATAAATCGTGTTAATTTCACCAACCGGACCTTTGGTTTCAATCCCGCGAATAAACACATCATCCACTTCATACTCGCCCGGGCCACTCACCACAAAAGGCTCTTTGCCGGCAAGTGTTACATTTTCCACTCCATTATAATATGAGTCGTTTACAGAAATTAAAGCAAGATGCGCGCCAAAACGCGCGGGCTTAAAATCGGCGTCTTTGCCCACCGGATTAATCGCGACGATCTTTTCGCCCACCTGTAATTTCACAAACCCAAAACCGTGGTAAGTAATTATCACTGTTACATATTAACATATTCGTCATCTCTTTGCATCTTCATAACCCCCTTTATCCCCCTTACCTTAAGGGGGAAAGAATCCAGAACCCCCAACACCGAGTGTTGCCATTTTGACTGCTCCTTGCCAAACTATTACTTTTGTATATAATCTCTGGTCTATGCTAACAGCGATAAAAACCGTGATAAAAAAAGAAGTGGAAAAATTGGTGATGCCTCAAGTCAGCGAAGCTGAAATGGCGCTGGCGCCAATGAATCCAGTGATGGAGGAAATAATGCGGAACTCGGAAAATCCGCCAGAGATTGGTTCGCTCGTAACCGGCACGGTGATCGGGCGCGATAAGATGGCGCTTTATGTGGATGTGCCACCGTTTGGCACTGGCATTATTTTTGGCCGAGAATATTTAATTGCTCGCGATATTATTAAAGAAATTAATGAGGGCGATGAGGTGACCGCCAAAGTGGTTTTACCCGAAGGCGAACGCGGTTATATGGAACTCTCGCTGAAGGAAGCCAAGCAAGCCATTATTTGGAGCGAAGCCAAAAAATATATTGATAATAAAGAACCGCTCAATTTAATTGTTAAAGAAGCTAATAAGGGCGGTTTGATTTTAGAATGGCAAGGTCTTGATGGTTTTATGCCCGCCTCACAACTCAAAGCTGAACATTATCCTAAAGTGCCCGATGGCGATAAAGATAAAATTTTAGTGGAGCTACTTAAATTTGTTGGTCAACCACTAGAAGTGTTTGTAATCGCCGCCGACCCTAAAGAAGGCAAATTGATTTTTTCCGAAAAAATTGTCGGCAATCAAGTAAAAAAAGATATTATTGAACGCTACGCGCTCGGCGACACCGTGGAAGGTCAAGTAACCGGTGCCGTGGATTTTGGTATTTTTGTGAAAATTGAAGATGGTTTAGAAGGTTTGATTCACATTTCGGAAATTGATTGGTCGCTAGTGGAAAATCCTAAAGGTATTTATAAAGTCGGTGAAGTGGTCAAAGCCAAAATTATTGAAGTTAAAGACAACAAAATTTCGCTCTCGCTTAAAGCGTTAAAAAAGAATCCGTGGGAAGATGCCGGTAAAAAATATAATAAAGGCGACGCGGTTAAGGGCGTGGTGATTAAACACAATAAACATGGCGCGCTCGTTTCGCTTGAAGAAGGCGTGGCGGGACTCGTGCATGTGTCCGAATTTACCAATGAAGATTTGCTACGCAAAAGTTTGGAACTTGGCAAAACTTACCCCTTTACCATTAACTTTTTTGACGCCAAAAATCAAAAGATGACGCTAAGTCCCAACGTTCCTACCGCAGTAAAAAAGGCTTAATTATTTAATAACTCTGTCAAGGTGCAACCTTGACATGGTCCCACTATTTGATCGCCCCGCCATGGCAGTGTTTTGTTTTTTATTCAGAAATATGTTAAACTTAAATCGGAATCGGTTGAGAAAGTTCTCTGTCGTAAGCACAAATGGGGAATTGTTTATGGGAGGATCAAAATGTCTAGTCTGGTTTGGTTAGGAATTTGTATGACATCAGCACTTGGCCCATTACCACTTGGTAGCATGGTTCAAAGTGCTTACTCAAAACCAGGAGGTGATAAGATCTTTTGGATTTGTTCAGGCGGGATATTGGTTTGTGCGGTAACTTTTATTATCAGTTTGAGTTACCTCACATCGGGCTGAAAAGAGATCATTTATGCACGACCACCTGGGCCGTGCATTTTTATTTATTAAACTCCCCCATTGCTTTTTCCCTCCCTTCGTCTACGATCAGCGTGATCGCTTCGCAAACTTTTTTAAAAACTTTTTTGAGTTCCGCTAATTCGGCGGGTTTAAATTTACCAAGAATAAATTTTACCACCGCTTCATCACCGGTAGGTTTTTTCAATTTCCCTGACGGCGTGGTTGGGCAAATGCCAATTCGCAGACGCGTAAACGCTTCCGATTTTACGGCTTTAATTACTGATCCCACTCCCCTGTGCCCACCAGCCCCGCGATTAAAACTAATTTTAATTGTGCGAAGCGGTAAATCTAAATCATCATGGATCACAATCAACCCCTCAATATCCTTTTTACTTTTTAGGTAAGGCTTGAGCGCTTTGCCGGAATTATTCATCATTTCAAAGGATTCAATAAGCTTCACTTTTGGATGTTCAAAATTTTCTAACGCCATCCGCCCCACATTGTGCCGAGTATTTTCATATTCTGCCCCCGGATTACCTAGCGCCAACAAAAAATATTTCATGAAGTTAGGATAGCATTTTTTGCAAGGTTGCACATCACCCAATTTTGTAATAAAATGAGGAGAATAATTATGAAAAAGGCTCTTCGTACCATTCTTGAAACCCTCCGATTTGTGGCGGTGGTGCTTATTATTGTGGTGCCTGTGCGCGCTTATGTGGCGCAACCGTTTGTTGTCAACGGCAATTCCATGTCGCCCACTTTTGAAAACGGTCAATACTTAATTATTGACGAACTCTCTTATCTTTTACGCGAACCGGCGCGCGGTGAGGTAGTGGTGTTTCGTTATCCGAAAAATCCCAAAACTTTTTTTATCAAACGCTTAATCGGTTTGCCAGGCGAAACCGTAATCATTAAAGATAATATAGTCACCGTTAAAAACGGCACGGGGCAAATCATCATTGACGATTCTTACATTAAGGAACAAACGCTTGCCGATCACACGGCAACGCTGGGTGCTGGCGAATATTTTGTGTTTGGTGATAATCGCGACCAAAGTTACGATTCGCGTTATTGGGGCGCGGTGCCTGAAAAATTATTAAAGGGGCGAGTTTTGGTTAGACTTTTCCCTGTGGATAAAATAACAATGTTTTAATTATGAATCCGGAAAAAATTCCTAGTGAAAAAACTGAAAAAAAGGACTCGCGAACCTTAAAAGGAATGCGTGATATTTTTGGCGATGAATATTATGCTTATCAAGGCTTTTACGAAAAGGCCGCCGAGATTGCCATTTATTACGGCTTCCAACCGATTGAAACGCCGGTGCTAGAAGAAGAAAGTCTTTTTATTTCCGGCGTCGGCGAAGGCACCGACATTGTGGATAAAGAAATTTACGCTTTCAAAACTAAAGGTGGTGAACGCGTGGCGCTACGCCCTGAAGGTACCGTTTCCTTAATGCGCGCTTATTTTGAAAACGGCTTTCAAAGTCAACCGCAACCGACGATGCTTTATTTTTACGGTCCGCTGTTTCGCCACGATAAACCGCAACGCGGTCGCTATCGCGAATTTCGGCAATTTGATTTGGAAATTATCGGCACTAGTAAAAGCATTGCCGACGCGATGATTATTAAACTCTCCTTACTTATTATAGAAGAAGCTGGGTTAAAAAATTTAAAACTGGAATTAAACAGCATTGGCGATAAGGAATGTCGAACCGAATATCGCAAAGAGTTAGTAAGTTATTACAAAAAACATTTAAAAGATGTTTGTGGTGATTGTCGTGAACGCCTCAAAACCAATCCCCTGCGTTTGTTGGATTGCAAAAATCCTGAGTGCCAACCAATTAAAAATGAGGCGCCCAACGCCATTAGCTTTTTGTGCACCCCCTGCAAGGCTCATTTTAAAGAATTGTTGGAATATCTGGAAATGATGGAAATCACTTACGAAATTAATCACAACTTGGTGCGTGGTCTTGATTATTACTCGCGCACGGTGTTTGAAATTTCCAACCGCGATGACGGGCCCGAAGCCAGCGCTTTAGCCGGCGGTGGTCGTTATGATTATTTGGCGCGCCGGTTGGGGAGCAAACGAGACACGCCCGCAGTGGGTGGCGCCATCGGCGTGGACCGCGTGCTCCTCTCCACTGGCGCCGTCATGCCTCACTCCCGACTCCTAAAAAAACCTAAAGTCTTTTTTATTCAATTAAGTTTTGACGCCAAATTAAAAAGCATGCAAGTGATTGAGATTTTGCGCAAAGCCAAAGTGCCGATTGCACAATCAATCTCAAAAGATTCTTTGGCAACGCAACTTGCCATCGCCGAACGCCTCAAAGTGCCTTACACCATTATCCTTGGTCAGCGCGAAGCGCTGGAAAATACGGTGATTGTCCGCAATATGAATAATCGCTCGCAAGAAGTCATGCCGATTAAAGAACTGGGCGAGTATTTGAAAAATCTTAAATAATGTGCTAGCTTTTATCCACCATGATAGTTATTGAAGTTAATCGAACTGCGAACGAATCCAACTCAAGCATAATGAGACGGTTTTCCAAACGGGTGCAAAGCTCGGGGATGGTGCGCAAAGTTAAAGCGCTTAAATCTCGGGTGCGCGCGCAATCACATTACAAAGTTAAAAAAGCAGCCTTGAATCGCCTTACTAAACTCGTGGACCGTGAACGCTTAAAAAAGCTCGGCAAAATTGCCACCAATGTTGGCTATCAAAAAACTCACTAAGGAACGCTTGCCGAGCGTGAAATGGCAAGAAGTAAGTGACCGAGTACTAGGACCAGACTATGATTTGAGTCTGGTTTTTGCGTCTAACGAACTCTCGCAAAAATTAAATCGCGCGCATAAAAAGAAAAATCAGCCAACCAATGTTTTAAGCTTTCCGCTGGATAAAAAAAGTGGTGAAATTTTTTTAAATCCTAGCGTGGCAAAAAGGGAAGCGGGGCTTTTGGGTGAAACTTTTAAAAATCGCCTCGTCTATTTACTTATCCACGGTTTGCTCCATTTGAAAGGTTATCGTCACGGGAGTAGAATGGATGTCAAGGAAAGAGTGTTCAGCAAAATTTTCCTCAACCCTA
>JBBTTN010000131.1:0-1620 GCA_038064235.1 Patescibacteria group bacterium | reverse complement strand
GCGGAACCAATATGCAAAAATCCGGTCGGCGAAGGCGCGAAACGCACCCGAACCCCGCTTTTAGCGGGACAAGCCGGTTTTTTAGAGCTTTCAATCATCAATCATATTTTAACACAAAAATTTCCGGGAAATCAATTTAGTCAACAATTACGCGATCGCGTAATTGTTGACTAAATCTTACGAAGTTTAGTTTCACAAGATACCTCACAAGATATCTCGCAGATAAATAAGTGTATCAGTAAAAGATTTAATTTAATTAAAAATTCATTATTTATTCTATTAAGACAGGGCAGTGGAAAAAATTTAAATTATGGAAGTTCAACTTCAATAGGCACTCAATAGGTAAACTTCAATAGGCAACATTATTAAATTATACAACAAAAATCAGCTTCCGGGAAAGCTGAAAATCGACGATTTCCAACTAGAAAAAAATCCACCGCAAAAAAATATTTATTACGATTATTAACTTTGTTTGCGCTCAATCAAAGAAATATCTAAAATATGTTGTAATTTAATGGGCCAAAAATAAATTCTATAATTCCATAAGTGAAACAAAATCTCATAACTCGTAAAATTTAAAAAACTTAAATTAAAAATTGGAAGTCAAATAAAATAAATTATGAAAACCTGCCCCGTTAGAAAATCTATTTCTAATGGGGTTCAACTTTAATATGGCGCCAAATCATCAGGAAGTCCGACTTCCTAAAAATTCGAATTTATTTATAACAAATATGCAGATTGGGGCTTCCAATACCACTATCAAAATCAGAAAATCCACTAGGACAATCATAAGCTCCCGTGAAAGGGTTTGTATTAATGGTTGGTCGATAAATTCCTCCAAATCCGTAAGTCGCTCCTCGAATTGTACCATTACTATTCAGTGTTAAAGAATTACCATTGACTCCATATCTAATATAAAAAGTTCCGCTTGCATCCACATATAAATCGTTATAGTTTAAACCACCAGCGGTGCCTATTATGCGCACACCGCCATTGCTATCATCAGAAGATTGCTGGATGGTCAGCCGCGCCCCCACAGTCGTCGTCCCGATGCCGACGTTGCCGCCGTTGTTTATGGTCATCCGCGCTGTAGGAACGGTGGTGGTGTAATTTGGCGTGGTATGGAATTGAATCTCGCCGCCGGTGCCATCCGTCATTGTGCCGACAATCCTGGAATGAGGATAATCAGCGGCGTTATTTACCTCAAAATCTATGGAATGTCCCTGGGTGTTATTCCCCGCCATTCCTCCCGCCAATGACAATATCGGATTAAAGCCGGAAGGCGCCGTTCCGGTCCAGGTGCTAATGCTTAATTTTGCCCCCGGCCCCGTCGTCCCGATGCCGACGTTGCCGATAGTTGATATAGCCATATAATCTGTAGCATTTTGACGAAATAGAATTGCTTTATTTGAACCTGTCCCGCTTCTGAAAATTGTAGATGTAGCGTCTTGATATATTTGAAAACCCTCTGTATTTGTCGGATTTAATCCATAAAACAAACCTCCTGATTTAACAAGAATGTGTCCACTATCAACGGTCAGTTTTTGATCTGGACTTGTTGTCCCGATGCCGACGTTGCCGTTGGCGCTGATTCTCATTCTTTCCAATCCTTGGGTGGAA
>JBBTTN010000130.1:0-2137 GCA_038064235.1 Patescibacteria group bacterium | reverse complement strand
CCCGCACGATTATCATTAGCCACTTGGGTGATGATGGTTCAAAAAGTTTGGCGCCAGTGTTGGCGCTTTTACAAAATAATTTGCCGATAAAAATGGTGGAGTCGCCCGACGATTGGCTCGGCGTGATGGACGAATTGCTTCCGGGTGAAATTTATTTGTTGGAAAATATCCGGCGCAATCCGGGTGAAATGCAAAACGATAAAACTTTTGCGGAAAAACTGGCGGGAATGGGCGACATTTATGTTAATGACGCGTTTGCCGTGTCGCATCGCGAGCACGCCTCAATTGTGGGCATCCCCAAATTCACCCCGGGTTTTATGGGTTTTTTGTTTGAAGAAGAAGTGGCGAATCTTTCAAAAGTTTTTAATCCGGAACATCCGTTTATTTTACTTTTAGGTGGTGCCAAGTTTAGCACCAAGTTGACTTTAATTGAAAAATTTATAAACCTTTCCGACATAATTTTTATTTACGGAGCTTTGGCGCACGCCTTTTTTAAAGAACTTGGTTATGAGATGGGGCAATCGCTGGTGGAGACCGACACCTCGCTCGCGCGACAATTATTAAATTCCGAAAAAATTTATTTGCCGATTGATGTGAGAGTGAAAAACGGCGCCGAGGTTACGATGAAACATCCTGATAAATTAAAACGCGATGACAACATTTTGGATGTGGGTTTGGATTCGGTGGAACAATTTTCGGAAATTGCTCGCGATGCCAAGTTAATTTTATGGAACGGCCCCTTGGGGCGCTTTGAGTTTGGTTTTCGCGGTTCCACTGACGCGGTGGCAAAAATTATTGCCGAACACCTGACCGCCAAATCTATTGTGGGCGGTGGTGACACTTTAGACTCTATCAAAAGTTTAAATTTGTTGGAAAAATTTAGCTTCATTTCCACCGGCGGTGGCGCGATGTTGGACTTTCTCGCCCTCGGCACCCTGCCCGGACTGGAGGCGCTTAAATAATAATTTTTTTAATTAGCACAGATTTAACGGTCGTACAAAGTTTGCTAATCTGAATTATTGTTTCTTAAAAATCTCTCGATAGAGGAAGGAGATGAGGCGATAAAGAACGGGAATGGCTAAGAGTAAGGAACCAAGTTTTAGTATTGCCGACAAAGTTTTATCTGAGGGACTAGGGTGCGAGATAATTATAAATTCTGACATAGTAAATATTATAAAGATTAATATTACTTGTAGAATTGTCGTAAGCGAAAGCAAAAGTTTTTTTCTTGATTTTGTGCTGGGAAAAAAATACATCAATAGGTAAGGCCATAAGAAGGCCATTAGAAAGATGCTGAAAAAACCTAAAGGAGGGAGCAGTGCCCAAAAAAAAATCATCGGAGTTACTGCCATTGTATTTCCTTGTTGATTACTTATGTCACTCAAGAAGATAAAATTCATAATAAGTTTTTACTGCACTGGCGTGATGTCGCCGGATTGGTTGATGTCGTATTTTTTGTCGGTGCCGAGATTGGGGTTGTTGTCGGGAGCTGTGGCGTTTGGGTCGGGCACCGTAAATTCATCGGTTACAATTTGGTCAAATGGATTACCATTAGCATCGGTGCCGGTGATTTCATAAGTGACTTCGTAAGTGCCGGGCGTGTCAATATTATCAATCACGCCAGAGTAAGTGCCGGGCGCGTTGGGATTTTCAATTAAATCAACAACAGTAACTACGCCATTTGGATCGGTAACGGTGGCGGTAACTTCAGCGCCAAGCACTGGCACCGTTACGCCAATCGCCACGGTTTCGGTAACCGTAAGCGAGAGCGTGGCATTTTGATCGCCAGTTTCATTTGGCGTTAAACTACTATCAGCGGGATCGGAATTTACGAGCGAATTGTCGGAGATGGTCAGGTCGTAAGTGCTAGGCGAATTGGTAGTTTGATTATTAACAATTACTTCCCATTCCGCGGAATTACCACTTGCGGTATTGTTGGCAATTTGAAAAAGAAAAGTGGTTTTGTTGGTAGCCGGGTCAGTAGTTTTTTTCATTATTACTCCCGCGCTCGTGGCGTTGGTTGCCGTTACCACTTGACCCGTGGGCGTTTTAAGCGACACGGCGAGTTTGCTATTGTTGGTCACCACTTTAAGCGCGGTGGTACCACTGCCACCAATTTGCACCTTCTCGCTGGCGC
>JBBTTN010000129.1:0-1176 GCA_038064235.1 Patescibacteria group bacterium | reverse complement strand
AAAGTTAAAAAAATATAAAGCGATACGAATGTGGAACCATGCGAATGATTCGAATAATGAAGAGAAAATTATTTATCGAGAATTGTCGTATAGGTTTACCGGAGTGTTATTTAAGGTTCATAAAGAATTAGGTAGATTTGCTCGGGAAAAACAGTATGGCGATTATTTAGAAAAGGAGCTCACTCAAGCGAACATTAAATATGAAAGAGAGAAAAACTTGCCAATTCAGGGCGTTGACAACCAGAGGACAAATATAGTAGATTTCAGTATTGATGATAAGGTATTAGTTGATTTAAAAGCTAAACCGTTTATCAGTAAGGATGACTATTACCAAATGCAAAGGTATTTAAAGTCAAGTGGCTATAAATTAGGACTACTAGTAAACTTCCGTAGTCGTTATTTAAAACCTCTGCGAGTTATCAATTATTCGTAGCATTCGCATAGATTATTAATTATTCGCATCGATATTTTACTATGGCTAAAAAAGTAGAAAAGAAAATAAAGCTCCAAATTCCGGCGGGGAAGGCAACGCCGGCGCCACCGGTGGGTACGGCGCTTGGTCCGGCGGGGATTAACATTGGCGACTTTGTTAACAAATTTAATACTGCGACTAAAGATATGGTGGGCGATATGATTCCGGTGGAAGTGTCGGTGTATTCCGACCGCTCGTTTGATTTTATAATGAAGACCCCACCGGCCTCTAACTTGATTCTTAAAGCGATCGGCGTGGAGAAAGGCTCGGGTAAAAATTTAACGGTCAAGGCGGGCAAAATTACCAAAGCCCAAGTGCGCGCCGTGGCGGAGAAGAAGATGCCCGATTTAAACACTACCGATATTGAAGCCGCGATGCGCACGATTGAAGGCACCGCTCGTTCTATGGGCGTTGACGTGGTTGGGTAATTTAAAACACAAAATTTTCGTTGCTTTCTAGAGTGCTCACAGGTTATGATGTGAGCACTTTTATGTCTTTAAACAAACCAGGCGCCTTACCCTCACAAGCGATACGCGATTTAATCCGGGCTGGTTTTATAATTGGGGCAGATCAGGAAAATGTTCGCCCCTCATCACTTGATCTTTCACTTTCTGATGAAGCTTATGAGGTTGAAGGAATCTTTCAGCCTCAACCAGACGAAACGGTTCGTGAGGTTCTCCAACAAATCAGCAAGAAAAAGCATG
>JBBTTN010000128.1:0-4584 GCA_038064235.1 Patescibacteria group bacterium | reverse complement strand
AATTTCCTGCTTTTTTTGTTTGCTTATAGCCATAAAATAAAAAATAAACGACTAAAAGCCGCATCGAACCTAATTAGGACTTACCCGTATCCGGGGCCTAACTTCTACGGCTTAGAGACCCACTATAGCACACTCCTGATTATCGTCAAAATAACAGGAAATTAGCGCCACGGAAATTAAGCCGAGTAAAATAATGACCGCAAAGCCGGCGAGCATTTTCCAAAAGGCATTGTCAAAATATTTCATTGTTTAAGTTTGGCAATTTTCGTTTTTAATTCGTCAATCATTTTAATTAGTTCCTCGCGAGATAAACTTTGGTTAGGTAAAATTTCAGTCGCCACTTGACCGTTCGGATAATTAAGAATCGCACTTTTCGGTGCGGGCGTAAAACCAATAATTCCCGCCGACAAGGCCAACTCCGCCTTACCGGCGATAATCGTGTCTGGGGGGAAAGTGAAGACTTTCCCCATTGAACTTAATTGCCAACCACCAATATTTAATTCTTCCGCGCTCCGACTCACCAGTGTGAGCATTAAACTCCCGCCGTTTAAATCATAACCCAAATGAAGGTCGGGTTTAAAAACTTTCACCGTGCTCCGCGCTGTCGCTTCCTCCTCGCCATTTTCCGCATTAAGCACCACTTGATAATTACCGGGTGCTTCATAAGCATGTTTGATTGAGCCACCTCGCCCCGACGCGCCATCGCCAAACGCCCAATTAAATTTGGTTTTGGAATTTTTAAAATCATCGGGCACTGAAGCCTTAAATGCCACCGGCGAATAAATCGCCGTCAACCGCGCGCGTCCGGCGCCAGCTTTTAGCGTTGGCGAGTTTTTAAAATCACTTAACTCCGCCACCGCGCTGTGGCTAGAAAGTGAATTATTGTTATTTGAACTACTACTATTATTATTTGAACCAGAAGAAGCTTGGTCATTATCATCAGAATTATCATTGTTATTATTTTCTGGCGCGCTATCACCAACCGTAATTGTCTGCGTCGCTGGCCATGATTGCTGACTCGCCCGAGTTGTTAAAGTTGCCGTAATAGTATAATTACCGGCCGTTGAATCACGATAATAAAAGGTTCGGTTAGCCCAGTTACTATTCCAAGTTGGTCTAAATATTGCCCCCGATGAATTTAAAAATTCGCCGGTAGCTGAAGATGAAACTAAAGCTAAGTCAGAGATTTCTCCAACCGCCTCACCACTGGAAACCGTTAGTCCTTCAGAAATTGCCCCCGGCGCCACCGTTATAGGCTCAGTGGTAAACACCAGTTGAGTAACCGTGGCGTGAGCGACCACGGGTAAAATAAACACTCCAACAAAAATTAATTTTAAGAATTTATTCATATTTTAATATTTTAATTCATCCACTAGTTTACCAAAATTATCGTAAAGAGTAATCACTTCATCCTCTTCGGCCCATAGCTCCCACCGTCGTCCTAAAAATACGCGCCACTCGTCTTCAAAAAAATCTTCATCGCCCGAGTGGCGCGTGATGCAAGTATTGTAATTAAATCGTTCGTCCATAAAGTCGCGACACTGACGCGAAAGGTCAATTTGCCGACCATCCACATAATTATCGCCATCCACTTTTTTAAACTCCGGCGTGCGACAGCTTGAATAACTCTCCACAAAATCGCGACATTCACGGTCTAAAGCATTAACGCCGGGCTCATCTTCCGGATTGGGGCACCGCGTGTTAAGCGCCGGATAAAAATTATAATTTTTTAAATCCTCCAAATAGCCACTGCATTTATTAACCCGAAAGTTATCATTGATGGGTAAAGAATTGCCACTATAAACTTTGCCGGTCGTGACCACCACCTCGCCACTGTCGGGTAAAATAATTGGCGCGTTGCCAACCAAAGGAATCGCCACAAAGTCAGAAATGCCCGCCACCGCATTTTTATTTCTGGGATAATTTGGCACCGTGAAGCGCTGGTCTTTGCCATTTTTTAAATACCAACCGCTCAAATTTATCGGCGCACTATTTCGGTCCCGATAATTTGCTTGAAGTGTAATAAATTCTTTGCCGGGCTGATATTCATACCGCGCGTTGCCTTGATGAATTTTAACTTGCTCAAAATAAATTGAATTGTTGCCGACTGGGGGTTCCGAGGCCGATTCATTATTTTCATCCAGCTCGTCCGGTTCAAAAGATTTAATCACGCTCACTTTTCCGCCACCAATAAAATAATCATCGCCAAAATTTGGCAACGCAAAAAATTTAAAAGCCGGTCCATAAGTGCGCCCGGAACCAATCGGCGGAGGCGGTTCAATAAACGGTCGCACACCCGTGCTCGCCCGATCCGGTCCGCCTGAAAGCGCCCATACCACCCACATTCCCGCCACCACCGCCAACACCCACCACAAATCCGCGTTACCACGATTATATTTCATAATTAAAACCATGCTTTATTTTCGCAAACTCTTTGATTTGAAAAAGTTCCTTCGGATTCCAACGACTTGCCCAGCCCATTTTATTTGGTTTACAAAGAGCACAACTCCGCTTTTTTAATTTAAAAATTTTTCTCATTACAATGTAAATTTTAGCATCCCGTTACTGTATTTAACAGAAACAAAGGGGGATGGGAGGAAATTCCTCCCGAGAATGCTGGGGTTTGGGGAAAGAGAAAAGACCTAAAAACGATTATAAATATTTTTGCGGTGATCTATAGCGATTATCGAGACCTCTTGTTTTTCTTGAATAACAAGATAAACAACCCTCCAGTCTCCCACTCGCAATTTATAATACCGAGAAAGTTTATTACTTAAAGATTGTGGTAAAATGTCATCAAAATTTTCTTCAAGCCAAGACAATTTGTCTAAAACTCTTTGCCTAATAGAGGTGTCCAAATCTTTTAAATCTTTTTCAGCCCCCTTCTTTAGTCGAACCGTCCAAAATGACATATTGATTTCTCGCTACAGATATTTCTTTTTGATCTCGGTTAATAAAATACCTTTGCCAGAATTCCGTTTTCCAGATAAAAGTTTTTTTTCAAAAGAATCTTTCACTTCCAGACCATAGTCTGGATCAGACAATACACTAGACACTGTCTCGAGAACGAGACTTTTAAGATTAAAATCTATTTTATTGACCATCGTAATCATATTATATATCCTATCACCGGCAACCTTATTAAGCAATAATTTTGGGTTAACTTAAATTACACCACACTAAAAACTGTCAAGGTTGCACCTTGACATGGAAACGAGAATACTGGTTTTTTCTATTTAGGATGATACTTAATATTAACTAGAACATATACATCTCCTTCAATTTTAAAATAAAATCTGACATTTTCATTTACTCTCGCCTGCCAAATATCTTTTGTCTCATCATATTTTTTAGCTCGCAGAGAGGGATATCTTATATCAGAAAGCAAAAATTTAAGTTGTTTATAAAACTTTTTCTCAATTAAAAGCGGAAGACTGTTTAATTCATTCAAAAAATTTTCCGCAAATCTGGATTTCATTTATTCGCTACAAATCTATTTCTAGAATGCAAAAACTTAATTGCCTCCTCGACGGTGTCAAAAGTGCCTGAAACTTTACCCTCTTTGATTTCCCGCAATGATTGGGTTAACTCTTTGTCTAATTCACTATAAAATTTCTCGTGCCTCTTTGGCACCTTGAAGGAATCATCTCGTTTGACCACAATGTCGTTACTCCGCTTGGTACGCAAAAGGTCCTCATATTCTCGGCGAGGTAAAACAATAAACCCATCCTTTATTAACCCTTGCGGGATACTTAATGTAACCATATAACCAAAAGCCTACCATAAAATAAACCTAAAAACCACAAAGGTAGCCTCTCAACAACTTGGTACGACCGTGCTAAAGTGTTGAGAGTAAATTAAAGACCTAAAATCCCCCGCCGAAGGCGGGGGATTTTGATTAGGGGTTGCCTTTATATTATTTTTTAATTTTAATCCCCAAAGCTTTCCAAATATCATTTTCATCATAACGACCAGTCTCCAAACCATAGGCGAGTATTTTTTTGAATAAATCTCGCTGAATTTCAGAATGTAAATCTTTTTTTATTGTGGTAATCAAACACCTTGTTTATAATTTTTTATTCTTGAAATTAAATCACCTCTGGTGATTTTTGTTTGTCTATACTTATCTGACCCCTGCATATTGATTTAATTGATAGGTTGATTGAAACAGTTTATAGTCACTCTCTTTATCATCATTTATTTTTAATTCTGCAACAGTATTGCCAATCCAGACTTTTTTTAATAAACCATCTGCAAATTTTGCCGGAATGCCCGCGGCTGTTAGTATAGCGTCCTCCATAGAACTTTCCATTTTCTCCACATCAAAAACTTCTCCACAGGTAATTATTCCATCTATTTCATTACACTGAGCAACCCATTTATTTCCAGGGAAATACTTAATAGTGAAAGTAAAATTTTTATTATCACCAATAAAACTCTTCATCCTCTGCTTAGCTTGTTCTTGATTCATATTCTCATCCTACCATACTGCCGACTCTTCAAGCAATTTTTAGCACTTGGGAGTTGAACTCCCAAGTGCTTCCAATAAACCTAAGGACTACCCTTGGTAAGTTGGTGGTGGAG
>JBBTTN010000127.1:0-1130 GCA_038064235.1 Patescibacteria group bacterium | reverse complement strand
TGCGTGAGGACGATCGTCAGAAAGCAATTGAAAAAGCGATTGGGATGGCTAAGAAGGGTGATATTGTAGTTGTTACTGGTAAGGGTCATGAGAAGTCAATGTGCTTTGGAAAGACAGAATATCCTTGGTCAGACAAAGACGCAGTTATTAAGTCAATATCTAACGATGTTGGTATTCATTGACGATTCTGGAGATCCTGGTTTTAAAATAGAAAAGGGTTCAAGTTTAGTCTTTGTAATCGCTTGTATCATTTTTGACGATGAATTGCAGGCTGAAAAAACAGCCTTAGCGATTAAAGAACTCAGACGAGAGTTAAAATTTCCGGATAGCATTGAATTTAAATTTAGTAAATCTTCCAAAGAAGTTAGAGTGAAGTTTTTGCGCTCAGTAAGTGATTATAAATTTAAAATTCGCTGTTTAGTTATTAACAAAGAGTTAATTCGAAGCCAGGAACTACGAAGTAATAAAAATTCATTTTATAGTTACGCTATCAAACTACTACTTGAACATAATGATGGTTCAATTTTTGATGCCAAAATAAGAATTGACGGAAGTGGGGATAGAGTGTTCCGTAAGAGTTTTACTGCTTATCTGCGTAAGCAACTAAATTCGAATCAGAGAAAGATAATACAAGATTGCAAGTTAGTAGATTCAAGAAGTAGTGTATTGGTTCAATTGGCAGATATTGTAGCTGGCAGTATACGTAGAAGTTACGATGAGGATAAGTCGGATAAAAATATTTACAAAAAAGTCATTCAAAAGCATACTATTGATGAGTGGCAATTTAGATAACAAAAAATCCCGATTTGCATCGGGATTTCCAACCACGTTCCTAGACAAGTTGCCTTGACACGCTACCAATTCCGGTAACAGTTCAGAATACAGGTCTTTGTATCGCTATTATACCAGGTTGTCAATAGATTGAAAATGCTAAAATGATTAAATGATTCAATGGTTAAATAGCGGACTCTCTGAGTTCAAAGAGTTCGGCCTAGCCTGGTACAATTTTGCCTTCAAACGAGGCTACAAAGCCTTCCGTTGGTTTGAGGTGGGAAAAGGGGCAATTGCTAAGCTTTTGTACCGTCAGCGTGGGCGCTTTAGTCAGCCCTTCCTCCATGTTTCCATGGCTG
>JBBTTN010000126.1:0-13601 GCA_038064235.1 Patescibacteria group bacterium | reverse complement strand
CTTCCATTGGTGAGAATTTTGACATTGGCGAATTGCGTTATCATAAAATTATTATCGCCACCGATGCTGATGTGGACGGCGCGCATATTCGCACTTTACTCCTAACCCTTTTTTATCGGCATTTCCCCACGATTATTTCCGGTGGATATTTATACATCGCCCAACCGCCACTTTTTAAAATTAAAAAAGGCAAAGAAATTGTTTACTCTTTTTCCGAGGAAGATAAAAATAAAATAGTAAAACGTTTAGGTGGTAAGCCAGAAGATTTAATTGAAAGTGACCTGCCTGCCGGCGAGACAGGGACGGATGTGACAGAAACAGAAGTGAAGGTGGCTAAAGTCTCGGTACAGCGTTACAAAGGTTTGGGTGAAATGAATCCGGAAGAATTATGGGAGACGACGATGGACCCGGAAAAACGAATTTTAAAACGCGTGGATATTAAAGATGCCGAAGAGTCGGATAAAACCTTCACGGTGCTGATGGGCGCGGAAGTTGAACCGCGCAAAATCTTTATTCAGACGCATGCCAAACTGGCGAATTTGGATGTTTGACAATTTAACCAGAATAGTATAGGGTGTAAAAACCTGACCGAAGCGTTGAGTTTGGCGCTTAGCGTTAGGCCACTTGCTGGGAATTAGGTGGAAACACGCCAGAACAAATAAGGGTGTTCGTTTCTTCTCGGACCGCTCGTTGCTTTACACGCGTAAAGTGATCCGCGGGAATGGTTGGTCCTCGAGATTCCTTCCAACCGCCGGTAGATACCAGAAATTCCGAGCAAGTCGCCACTGGATTCTTCCCTTATGGGATCCAGTGGCTTTTTTATTTGACGATTTCTTTGTAACCACACCATGGGCAAAACCAGGTGGGGTGGAGAGGTGGAGCGTCACCAATGGACCACCATTTGCTACAAAAACCACAGCGAAAGTGGCTAATGGTTTCTTTAGAGATTATTAACTTCCTTAATTTTTTTGATAAGGTCATTAGTTGAAATGTTTTCTAACTTCACACCTTCGCGAGTTTCCACCGTGAGCGTGTTAGCCGTAACTTCTTTATCACCAATAATTATTAAGTAGGGGATTTTCTACAGTTTGGCGCTCCTAATTTTTTTGCTGAGCGTTTCGTTATCCAAATTTATCTCCGCTCTAATCTCCATTCGTTTCAATTCGTCAAAAGTTTTTTTAGCAAAATCTTGATGCGCTTCGCCAATCGGGATCACTTTCACTTGCACTGGCGCGAGCCACACCGGAAAGGCGCCTTGTAAGTGCTCAATTAAATTGGCGAGGAAGCGCTCAATAGAACCCATGATCGCTGCGTGGATCATTACGATTCGCTCCTTTTCACCCTTCTCGTTTATACAATTTAGATCAAAACGCTCTGGCATATTCACATCAAGTTGGATGGTGGCTACTTGCCACTCTCGGCCGAGAGAATCGTTAGCCATGAAGTCGAGTTTGGGCGCGTAGAAAGCGGCCTCGCCGGGCGCTTCGGTAAATTCTGTGCCGTGAGCTTTGGCGACACTGCGGAGAATTTCTTCAGCTTTGTCCCAATGCTCTTTATCACCCAAATATTTTTCTGGATGCGCGGGATCGCGAAGAGAGAGGCGGAGTTTGAGGGGGAAGTTAAAGCGACCGTAAAAAGTGTGAATGATGTCCCAAATTTTATTAATCTCAGCTTCCGCTTGGTTGATGCGACAAAAAACATGAGCGTCATCCTGAGTAAAGCTACGGGCACGAGTTAAGCCCGAGAGTTCACCGGTTTGCTCATCGCGATAACACATTGTGGTGTTGGCGTAGCGCACTGGCAATTCACGATAGCTGTGCGGTTTGCGCGCGTAAATTTGCGTGTGATGAGGGCAGTTCATCGGCTTCATGGCGAAGAAGTGACCCTCGCGCGTGGTAACTTTGAAAAGCTCGTCTTCAAATTTATCCCAGTGGCCGCTAGTGATGTAGAGATCCTTTTTGGTGAGATGGGGGATTTCTACTTTTTCGTAACCGTATTTGGAGCGGAGTTCCCAAACAAATTTATCAAGCTCGTTCCGGAGCACGGTGCCCTTGGGTGTCCAAAGTGGCAGACCTGACCCGACTAAGTCGGAAAAAGTAAACAGATCCAACTCGGCACCAATCCGCCGGTGGTCTTTTATTGTTGGTTCCTCTTTTTCGGCTTCTTTTTTCATAAGTAAATAATAGCAGAATTTTTGGTTCTGATAACGCTTGACAAAATCGTTAATAATTTGCTAGTTTATAAGTTGAAGTCAGAGAACAGTGAGTCTCTGTGGCTGGTAAATCATTGAGAGAAGAGAGAACAATCATGATTGATCCCATACCCGATCCAGAAGAGATGCTTAAATCGATGCCTGAAATGAATAAATTGGAAGTAAAGGGAGAGCGCCTCTACAATATTGTGCTGGGTATTATTCTCGTAGGAGTATTGCTTGTTCTTTATTGGGCTCACTAAGTGAGAATTAAGCGGTGCCTCTGCCGGGGGCGGAATTAATTTTTCGCCCCGGCATTTTTTGTTTAATCTAACCCCCTTAATCCCCCTTACTCTAAGGGGGAGAAAATTCAGAACCCTCCCTTAGGGTAAGGGAGGGCAGGGTGGGTTATCCCAACTCCTTCAAACTTTCCACAATAATACTCGGTTCGTTGTTGCGGTAGGAGAGGCGACCGCGGAGGGCGACACATTTTTCGGGCAGGATTAAATCGCGATGTTCCACAAAAATGCGGGAGAAAATTACACACTCAATTTTATCGGTAAAATCAGCGAGACGCACAAACGCCATCCGGTCGCCTTTTTTTGTATTGATTACTTTGGCTTCTTCCACTAAACCTGCGACGATGACCCCGGTTCCGTCTTTAAGGGTTCGCGCACGCGCGATGGTATTTTCCGTTTTTTCAAACTTATCGCGGAATTTATCCAAGGGGTGACCGGAGAGATAAAGTCAGAGCAATTCTTTTTCCCATGCCAATTTTTCTGTGGCAGTTGCCGGTGGTCCAGCTTTTAATTTTAAAATTGGAATGGTGGATTTATCACTCATCAAACCAAAAAGTGAATCTTGATTTTGATTAGCAATTCCGGCCTCGCGATTGTAACCGAGCGCTTCATCCATATTGGCGAGCAGTTTACCGCGCTCGTCACCTAAACTATCCATCGCGCCGGCTTTGATTAATGATTCCAATGATTTTTTATTTAAATTTTTATGCTTAACGCGGTCTAGAAAGTTGGCGAAGGAAATGAAAGGCCCAGCTTTTTTGCGTTCCGTTACAATCGCTTCCGCAATTTCCGTGCCCAGATTTTTGATGGTGAAGAGACCAAAACGGATTGAGTCGAACCCGAGGACAGTCCTTAAAGTTTCCCCAAGGACTGTCCTCGGGTTCATCCCCTCGAGGTCTGACCTCGGGTTCATATTTTTAATAACCGTAAAGTCGCCGAAGCTCTCGTTCACATCCGGTGGGAGCACGGGGATTTTCATCCGTTTACACTCTTCAATAATCCGTGCGATTTCTTCCACATCGCCCGACTCGGCGGTAAGCACCGCCGTCATATATTCGGTGGGGAAATTAGCCTTCATATAAGCCGTTTGATATGCCACTTTACCGTAACTGGCGGCATGCGCCTTGTTAAATCCATAGGCGGCAAAGGGCTCAATCAAATGCCAAAGTTCTTGCGCCTTTTTTTCCGTTAAACCGTTTGCCACAAATCCTTTTAACAATTTTTCTTTTTGTTCTTCCATTTCTTTCGGGATTTTTTTGCCCATCGCTTTGCGAAGTTTGTCGGCTTCTACCCACGAGTAACCGGCCAAGTGAATGGCGATTAACATCACATCATCTTGATAAGTAATGACGCCGTAAGATTGATTAAGAATTTCCACCAATCTTTTATCCAGATATTTAATTTTTTCGGGATTATTTTTTCGTTCCACATAATCGGGGATTGATTCCATCGGGCCCGGGCGATAAAGTGCCACCATGGCGTTGATGTCGTGGATGCGCGACGGTTTTAATTCTTTGAGCCAGCGCGTCATGCCGGCGCCGTTTAATTGAAAGAGCCCCATCGTCTCACCGCGCGCCAACATCGCAAAAGTTTTGGCGTCATCAAGCGGAATTTCGTTAATCTCAATTTTGAGATTTAAAATTTTTTGCACTAACCGCACCGCGTCTTCAAGAATGGATAAGTTGCGAATGCCTAAAAAATCCAATTTTAAAAGACCGGCTTCCTCAATGGAATACATATCATATTGGGTGATAATTTTGCCGCCTTTCGGGTCAAGCTGAATTGGCGCGTAGTCGGTGAGTGGGGTGGGCGAGATCACCACGCCGGCGGCGTGTACTGAAATGTGTCTAGCTCCACCCTCAATTCTTTTAGCTAAATCAAGAATTATTTTAGTGTCCGGTTCTTTTTGATAAGACTCTTTTAATTCCGGTGTTAATTTGAGCGCCCGATCAATGGTCATCGCAAAACCTTGCGAACCGAGCGGAATCCAATTTGACAACCGATCACCCACGGCGTAAGGATGACCCAGCGCCCGCGCCACATCGCGTACGGCACCTCGCGCCATCATTGAGCCGAATGTCCCAATTTGCGCCACATTGTTATCGCCATATTTTTTTCGGGCGTAATCAATAATTTCATCACGGCGTTTGTCGGCAAAGTCCATATCAATATCGGGCGGTGACGGACGATCTTTAGTGAGAAAGCGTTCAAAGGGTAATTCATAAATTAGCGGATCCACCCCAGTAATCCCCAAAAGGAAAGAGGTAAAAGAACCAGCGGCCGAGCCTCGGGTGTTGGTAAAAATTCCCACACTATGTGCGTGATTAATTAAATCGGCAACAACAAGAAAGTATGGTGAGTAACCTTTGGTGGTGATGACATCCAGCTCGCGTTCTAAACGCTTGGTGGCTTCCTTATTTTTTTCCGGATAGCGTTCCAAATACTTTTTTAATTTTTCGCGCGCCATTTGGCACAACATTTCCTCATAAGTTTCTCCGGTTTTTTTAGGGTAATTAGGAAACACCCATTTACCCAATTCTAGTTTCAACTCACAGCGCTCGGCGATTTTTATGGTGTTCTCCACCGCCTCGGGTGTGTCGCTAAAATATTCGTTGGCTTTTTCCGGCGGAATAAAAGAAAAATCTTCAGCTTGATTAGAAAAGCGTTTGTCCTCATCAGTCGCTTGTGTTTGAATGGCCACTAAAGTGTCGTGGGCTTTAGCATCTTCCGGTTCCAAATAATGCGCGTCTTGGGTGGCGACGAGGGGAATGTTTAATTCGCGCGCTAATTTAATCGTGGCCTCTTTAATTTCCAATTGGCGTTCAATTTTTGGATGATGCATTATTTCCAAATAATAATTTTCCTCGCCAAAAATTTCTTGATGTTCCTTAATTACCATTTTGGCTTTTTCAAAATCTCGCGCCCACAAAGCGCGCGCCAGTTCCGAACCGACGCAACCCGAGAGACAAATAATTTCCTCAGAATGCGCGCGGAGTAAATCTTTATCCATCCGCGGTTTGTAATAAAAACCTTCCAGATATGAAGCGCTCACCAAGCGAAGTAAATTCTGATAACCGATTTTATTTTTAGCGAGTAAAGTTAAATGATAACGACGACTGTCCACATTCGGTTCTCGGTCAAAACGCGTGCGCATGGCGATGTATGCTTCCACGCCGATGATTGGTTTGATGCCCGCTTTTTCGCACGCTTTATAAAACTCAATCGCGCCGTATAAATTTCCGTGGTCGGTGAGGGCGAGCGCTGGCATTCCCAACTTTTTCGCTTTGGCAACCATTTCATCCAAACGACTCAAGCCGTCAAGAAGTGAATAATTAGAGTGATTGTGAAGATGAACGAAAGACATACTCGGCAATTATAACAGACTGATGCTAGGATTATTAGATGGTGAAAATTTCTCATATTATCGGCATTGATGAAGCGGGGCGGGGACCGTTGGCTGGCCCGGTGGGGGTAGGGGCGGTGATAATGTCAAGGTTGCACCTTGACAAGTTTGGATGTGGTGTAATTTTTAAAAAGTTACCAAATCTAAAAGACTCAAAAAAGTTAAGTGAAAAGCAGAGAGAAGTGTGGTTTGAATTTTTGAAAGCAGAAAAAAAGAAAGGGAATTTGGATTTTGCGGTGGCGCTGGTGAGTGAAAAAATTATTGATAAGCAGGGAATAGTGAAAGCGATTAAAATCGGAATTTCTCGTTGTCTAAAACTTTTATTACTCCCGACGCTTAGTCGGGACCCCGACCGAAGCGTCGGGGCTATTCCCTCTAACTACCTAGTTCTACTCGATGGCAGTTTAAAAGCGCCGGAGAATTTTGTTAAACAAAAAACCATTATCCGTGGCGATGAAAGCGAACCGATTATTTCTCTGGCTTCAATTGTGGCTAAAGTAACGCGTGATCGGCGGATGATTCAACTCGCTAAAAAGTACCCAAATTATGGTTTTGAAATTCATAAAGGTTATGGTACCAAAGTGCATTATCGGGCGATAAAAAAATTTGGGCTTTCAGTAATCCATCGTCAAACATATTGCGATACGAATAATCTCTAGTGCCATACGAATGATACGAATAATCCATTTGTAGCATTCGCATGTTATTTATTCGCATCGCACTTGCTTGCTTGCCCATTTCTTTAACTTCCTGTAATATACTAGATTATGGTTGTAAGAATGCGTCATACCAGAAGTCACACCGCCAATCGGCGGAGCCATCACGCGCTAAAAGCCCCGCGGCTTTTGAAGTGCGCCAAGTGTAGTGAAATGCATTTGATGCATCGGGTTTGTTTGAATTGTGGCACTTACCGTGGCCGAGAGGTCATCAATGTGCTTGCCAAGTTAGATAAGAAAAACAAGAAGGCCAAAGCGTCTTCAAAGTAAGAACTTTCATAAAAAAAATATGGCCAACCGGCACCTATCGCGGAGCATTGCCCTGCAGTCCCTCTTTGAGTGGGATTTCAACGGTATGAATAATTTGACTTTAAGGTCAATTGTTAAACGCAATCTGGAAGAGTTTGCGCCGGGGATTGAGGAAACAATTTTTGTGGATGAATTAGTAGATGGCATTATTAGTAAACAAGCAAAACTAGATTCTATCATTGAAAAGGCGGCGCCGGATTGGCCGATAGAAAAAATCGCTTTTGTGGACCGCAACGTGCTCCGACTCGGACTTTACGAGTTGCTTTTTGCCGACCGTAAGGAAGTGCCGGCGCGCGTTGCCATTAACGAGGCGATTGAATTGGCGAAAACTTTTGGCGGTGAAAATAGTGGTAGGTTTGTAAACGGCGTGCTCGGTACAATTTATAAAGAATTAGGTGAGCCGGGCAAAGACGAAGTGCCAGCGAAAAAGCGTCGAGTGGCTGATGTGCCTTACGAACAAATGCCAGTGGAAAAGTTGGGGGGCGCGGTGGTTTACACTCGCGATGGTGGCAAGTTAGCGCTCGCGTTGGTGCACGATATGTTTGGTTACTGGACGCTTTCCAAAGGGAAAATTGGTGATGCGCCGGCGATTGCCGAGGAGAGTACCGAGGAGGGGACGAAGCGAGAAGTTAAAGAAGAAATTTCATTAGATATTGTGATTAAAAGTGATTTAGGTAAAAATGAGTATGTCGCCTCGCATCCGGAAAAGGGTAAAATTCGCAAACAAGTCCATTATTATTTGGCGGAAGTCAAAGATAAAAACCAACTGAAGTTAACCAAACAAGAAGGGTTGAATGATACCAAATGGTTCCCGCTGGAAGAGATTCCCGATTTGCGAATGTATGACGACATCGTGCCGATTGTCACGCGCGCGGTAAAACTTTTATTGGACAAAGGTAATAATAATTTTTAATGAGTGAAAATAATTGGCAAAAATTGGAAACGATTTTAGGCGTTAAATTTAATGACCTTAATCTTTTAAAACAGGCGCTAACTCACCGTTCGTATTTAAATGAAAATAAAACCGCCGACCTTGCTCACAACGAGCGCTTAGAATTTTTAGGTGATGCGGTGTTAGAACTTTTGGTGAGTGATCATTTATATAAACAATACAGTGAGGCGAATGAAGGCGCGCTCACGGTTTATCGGTCGGCGTTGGTGAACACCGTGGAATTGGGATTAATGGCGGAAGCGCTTGGTGTTAATGATTATCTTTTACTTTCCAAGGGTGAGGCGCGCGATACCGGGCGGGCCAGACAAGTAATTTTAGCCGACACTTACGAATCAATCATTGGCGCGATTTATTTAGATCGCGGATTAGCCGAGGCGGAAAGTTTTGTGCGTCGCACGCTTTTTCCGCGGTTAGGGGAAATTATTAAAGATGCTTCTTGGCAAGACGCAAAAAGTTTTTTTCAAGAAAAAGCGCAAGAGGTGGCGGGTGTAACTCCGCGTTATGAGGTGATGAGTCAAACCGGTCCGGATCATGATAAGACTTTTGTAGTGGGAGTTTATCTTAATGATGAATTGGTGGCGGAAGGCGCCGGTCCTTCCAAGCAAGAAGCGGAGCAGGAAGCGGCGCGCTTCGGACTTAAAGCGCGCGGGTGGAAAAGGTAAATTATGCGACTCAAAGAATTAACGCTAACTGGTTTTAAATCTTTTAATAAAAAAACGGTGCTCACTTTTGACGCGCCGATTACCTCGGTGGTAGGTCCAAATGGTTCGGGCAAATCCAATATCGCGGAAGCGTTTCGCTGGGTGCTTGGTGAGCAATCGCTTAAATCTCTGCGCGGGAAGCGGGGTGAAGATTTAATTTTTAATGGTGGCGGTGGTGGACAAAAGGTTAATTGGGCGAGTGTGTTGCTCACTTTTGATAATCAAGACCACAAGTTTAATGTGGACTTTCCCGAGCTGACGATTGGTCGCGAGGTGCATCGCGATGGCACAAATGTTTACACGATCAATGGGAGTGAGGTGAGATTGCGTGATGTGGTGGAACTTTTGGCGGGCGCCACGCTTGGCGCTTCGGGGCACACAATTATTCGTCAAGGCGAGGCGGACCGAATTTTAAATGCCGATATTGCCAGTCGACGCGAGATGGTGGAGGACGCGCTTGGTCTCCGACTTTACCAGTGGAAGATTAGTGAGAGTGAAAAAAAATTAACCAAAACCGAAGAAAATATTAAACAGGTGGAATCGCTACGGCGGGAGATTGCGCCTCACTTAAAATTTTTACGCCGAGAAGTAGAGAAAATAAAAAAGACTGATGAACTGCGCGCCGAACTCAAGCGACTTTATTTGGTTTACTTAAAAATTGAAAGTGGTTATTTAAAAAATACTCGCGCCAGTTTAAATTCTGAAAAACATCAATTAGACAGCGATAAAAAAACTTTAGAAATAAAATTGGGCGCCTTAAAACACGAGGCTAATCCGAGCGAAGAAAAACTCAAAAATTTACGCGGGGCTTTAATCCAAACGGCCAATGGACTCCGTGATGGTCGGGAGAAGTGTTCCGATTTAGAAAGGCAAATTGGTCGGCTTGAAGGAATAATTCAGTTTAAATCAGAAATTAAAACCAGCGCGGTTTTGCCTACCGAGAACTTGTCGCGTGACCAAGTCCAAACTTTAACCGAGGAAATTGAGCAGTTGGTGGAAGGGGGATTTTGGCAAAAGATTAGAGAGTTGATTAAAGATTTTTGGCAAAAAATTGATCAGCGAGAACGGGCGGTGGGGGCTGATAATCATGAAGAAGAGTTACATAAATTTAAGACCGAACAAAGTGATTTGGAAAATAAAATTAAGCTAATTAAAAATCAAGAGGCTGACTGGTTAAAAAAAGAAGGAGAAATAAATTTGGCTCTTGAGCAAACGCTAGCTTTGGCGCGCGAAGCGGATCGCGAGAGTTACGAACTTTTGGCGCGTCGGCGTGAAGAGGATGCCAAGTTGGCGTTGTGGCAGAGTAGAGATGATAAATTAAAGATTGAAGAGTTGGCCTTTGAGCGAGAACTGAAGGAGGGTGAGGTCTTGGTGGATAAAGAAATTTTGAATTATCGAGAAGCGCCGATTTCCAGTGGGACGAATGAGGAATCTCGTGACGAACAAACTGCGCGTTTGCGCGTAATTGAAAAGTTAAAAATTAGGTTGGAAGATATGGGGGTGGATTCTGGCGGAGTGCTGACCGAGCATAAACAAGTGGAAGCGCGAGATGAATTTTTAGCTAAAGAATTAACCGACTTGGCGGCTAGTCGCGTTTCGCTTGAGACGGTGATTGCGGAACTTCGCGCGCGGATTGATGAAGAATTTACCGAAGGATTGCAAAAAATCAATTTAAATTTTCAAAAATTTTTTACTTTAATGTTTGGTGGTGGCGAGGCGTCACTTAAAGTGTTGACAGAACCCAAAAGAGTTCGGGCTTCGTCCGCGGAAACTGATGAACCAACTGGTGACAATTTAATGATTCCGGATGAGGAAGTTGAGATGCGGTCGGGGATTGAGATTAAAATTAATTTACCAAAAAAACGAATTCGCGCTCTGGAGATGCTCTCGGGTGGCGAACGAGCACTGACTTCCATTGCGCTTTTGTTTGCGATGTCGCAAGTGAATCCACCACCATTTTTAATTTTGGACGAAACGGATGCGGCGCTCGATGAAGCCAACTCGTGCAAGTATGGTGATATGGTGGAAAGTTTAGCCAAACACTCGCAACTGATTTTAATTACGCATAACCGCGAAACGATGTCGCGCGCTCAAGTGATTTACGGTATTACCATGGGCGCCGACGGCATCTCGCGCCTTCTCTCCATCAAACTTGACGACGCCACTGCCTTCGCGAAGTAGAAAAATTTAGTAATGTTTCTAAATTTAACAACTTCTACGGTCGTAGAAGTTGTTTGCAATTTTATGTGGGGAATTTCGAGGGTTATTTAAGTCAACATTTCTTCTAAATAATGGATGCCAAAAATGGCGCCGAGGAGAGTGAGTGAGGCGAGGAAGGGAACAAAGAAAACCCAAGTCCAATAAATTATGCCGGTGATAATGGCGAGCAAAAAAATTACGATTGTCACTTGAAGTGAAAGCGCCAACATTTTTAAATGAAAATAAAATCTAGTTGGCGTTCTTTAATATCAGCTCTAATTAATTTTACCTCCACCTTGTCGCCCAAACGATACCGCTTGCCAGAATTTTTTCCCACGATAGAGATGCCATCCTCCTCAATTAAATAATAATCATCCTTCATTTCCGACAAACGTACAATGCCATCGGCTTCGGTTTTTTCTTCGGCAACATAAATGCCCCACTTGGCGATGCCGGAAATCGTCGCTTTGAAAGTTTTGCCAATTCCGCCTTGTAAATATTCCACTTGTTTATATTTAATGGATTCGCGCTCGGCTTCCGAAGCCTCTGTTTCCATTCGGGAACCGTAAAAACAAAGTTCGCTGTAGTCGGTGAGCATTGTGGGTGGGGGAGTTTCCTTTTTTAAATAAAGGTCAAGCAAACGATGCACCATTACATCCGGGTAACGACGAATCGGCGAAGTGAAGTGGGTGTAATTGGCAAAAGCTAAACCATAATGACCAATATTTTGCATTGAATAAACCGCTTTGGCCATGGTGCGCACGGTGGCAGTTTGGATGAGATATTCTTCGGGCTTGCCTTTAATACTTTCTAAAAATTTATTTAGTTCACCGGAATCAATTCGCCCTTCTTTCAGTTTTAAATGATAACCCAGAGGCGCCAAGTAACTGGCAAGTTCCATTAAGCGATCACTATCGGGGAGATCATGAATGCGGTATACAAAGTGACCCGATTCATTTTTTACTAACGCCGACACAAAACTTGCCACTTCTTTATTGGCGAGTAACATAAAATCTTCCACTAAAAGATGCGAGGCGGTGCGGACTTTGCGATACACATCCACGGGTTTACCGGCACTGTCTAAAATAAATTTAACTTCATCTTTTTCAAAGGCGATGGCGCCTTTGGCAAAACGCTCTTGCCTTAATTTTTCCGCGAGTTCATTGACGATTTTTAATTCTTGATAATAATCACCCTGTTTGTCATCTAAGATTTTTTGCACTTCCTCATAAGTAAAGCGACGTGCCGAGTGGATAATAGTGTGTCCAAACCATTGGTCGCTAATCTGGCCATTTTGGTCAATCACAAAAACCGCCGAGTAGGTGAGCTTATCTTCATTGGGTCGCAAACTGCAGAGGTCGTTGGAAAGAATTTCGGGCAACATCGGAATGGTGCGGTCCACTAAATAAATGGAAGTGGCGCGATGGCGCGCTTCCTCATCTAATTTAGAACCGGCTTGCAAATAATGCGATACATCAGCAATATGCACGCCAATTTCATACTTACCACTCCCCAAATCTTTAAAAGAAATCGCGTCGTCAAAATCTTTGGCATCGGCGGGGTCAATGGTGAAGGTGAGAGTTTGGCGAAAGTCTTTACGGACTTTAGCTTCACTCACCAAGTCAACTTCCGCGTTGGTTTTAAGTGCCAGCGCCTCGGCTTCCACTTCGGGTTTAAAAGGTGGACGAAACCCGCGGTCAAGCACAATGGCGCGCATTTCCACATCGTGTTCCCCGGGTTTACCAATCACTTCCAACACTTCACCGATCGGTTCTTTTTTCGGGTCGTCCCATTTAATAATTTTAACGAGGACTTTATCGCCCACTTTGGCGCCGGCCAATTTGTCATCGGCGATTAAAATATCTTTGTATAAACGCTTGTCGTCCGGAACGAGAAAATTAAAATTATTTTCCACTTCTACCACGCCCACATATTCCATTTTGGCGCGCGCGATAATTGTCGTCACTTCGCCAGTTTGCGGTTTATCAAATTTTTTAGAATGAAGCAAAACTTGCACTTTGTCGCCATTCATTCCCGTTTTCAAAAACGCCTGGTCAATCTCCACCGATTCCCTATCTCGTTTGCGTTTAATTGATTCGCCCGCCACTGGCGGAATTTCCACATAACCCATCCCTTTCATTGACACCCGCAATATCCCCTCAATTGATTTCATAATAAAAATATAACACGACTTATAACTTTTTCATAATTTGCCTTTATTTCTCACCTATGCTAATTTTAGCGCTATGATTAAGTTGAGATTACAGCGGATTGGGCGGAAGCATGAACCGGTGTTTCGGTTGGTGGCGACGGATTCGCAGAACAGTACTAAAAGTGGCAAATTTAACGAGTTGCTCGGCTCCTTTGATCCGCGTCAAGGGCGGGGCGGTTTAGTGAATCTTAAAGTTGACCGAATTAAACATTGGTTGGCGCACGGTGCGCAAGCCACCGCCACCGTGCATAATCTTTTAATTGATAAAAAAGTTATTGTCGGCAAAAAAATTAATGTGTTGGGGCCAAAACCGGTTAAGGAAATGGCAACAAAGTCAGACCTTAAAGAAGCCCCAAAGTCTGATCTCGGTGGCGAGAATGTTGACGCGCCAGCCACTCCTGCGATAGAATTAACCCAAGCAGAGGACGGGAAATAAGTCGCTCTTGCTCTGCATTACTAGTAATTATAGTTAATTGATAAAATGTCAGAAAAGAATCTTGATTCGGAGTTTCTTGATTATGTTGTGAAATCGTTAGTGGATAATCCGAGTGATGTAAAAATAAATCGTAAGGTTGATGAGATGGGCGTGTTGATGTCGCTTGATGTGAACCCGGCTGAT
>JBBTTN010000125.1:0-2079 GCA_038064235.1 Patescibacteria group bacterium | reverse complement strand
CATGAGGAAAACAATATCACAAAAAATCTAAGATACAAAATTTATTTTACCCCAACCCATTTTCTCCACGTGTTTATTAGTCGGTCAATTGCTTCAAAAATTGTTGCCAAGTTACTCTCGTTTCTAAAACTCTGGCCGCCAACGGTTATAACCCCCAACAATTTGTCGACACAATATCTTATTTCTTCTTCAGCGCGATATTGAAGTCGGCAGCCAGTCATTGTTTCTTTTTTGATGTTGTTTAAATAAGAATTTTCATCTCCATTAAATCCATAATACCAATTTGCCGGGTCTTCAGCGCTGTTGAAGTCAGTATCATCGGAATACTTTGAGTCGTCGTAAGTGGCTATGTCCAAATAAGAATAATCGCCGTACGCAACTATGATTACTTTAGAAAATTGCTCGGCATCAAAACCAAAGTGGGCAGAATCTTTATTTCTGGTGAACGCGTAAGCGTAGCCGTATCCGCTTTTCGGGTCTTTGGGTTCAGCTGGTAAATATTTTGGCACAAGGTCGCTTATTGCTTGAGGGAGCATGTCATTATCACGCAAATAATAGTTAACGGCTAATTTAATAATATTTATATCAAGATATCTGCGAGTGTCTCTTAGAATTGCCGGCATTGCGGAGGTGGAGGTGCCGACCGTTGTTTGCTCCTCACCCGAATTTATAAAGGTCATGATATCCGAAGATGAAATGATGTTGCTAGAATAAGACAAGGTTCCGAAGGTGGCACTATCTATGATACCAACAAAACAGCCGTCTTTGCTCACAACGGGGCTGCCGGAAAAACCGTAGTCTACATTAAGGTTTGTAGAAAAACCATTTGGGTTGCCTAAAATAATGGCCTGCTTCGGGTCAAAACTGGCTTTTCCGGACACAACACCATCTTTGACGCTTATAACCTCTCTGCCGCCAGAAAAGAAATAGCCGGTGGTAAACAGTGCTTCTCCCACAATCGGGTGTCTGTATTGATTTGCGGAGGGACAACTGCCTTTCAATTTTTTGAGAATGTCCGGCGGATTTTCTATTTTAGGAGTGTGATTAATTAGTTTGGCTAAAAATGGCGGCGGAGAGGTCAATTTCAACAAAGCCACATCAAGCCCGCCTGCCGGCAACCCGCTGGCCAAATACCCGGTCCTGGCGAATAGCTGGTTTGCCTCTCCGGCCCAGTACGGATAAACGGCATTAATTGATTTATCTGTGTAAACAAAACAGCCGTAAAAGTTACCAAGGTTTTCGTAATCCGTAACCACATGATTTGCCGCCATTATATAATCGGAGCCATTTATATTAATAAAAAAACCTGTTCCGGAAGACAGTGACTCCAATTTTGTTTCAGCGTTAAAATTATCTTTCTTATAACATTTTAAGCTGACCACTGACGGTAAAATATTTGCCACATTGAAAGGCGTTTGTCCGCCTATCTGCTGAGGGGGAAGAATCGGCACAGGCGCCCTATCCCCGGTTTTTGATGGAATGGCGGTCTGTTTTTGGGGTTCCTGGACCGGATTTTTAGAATAATCTTCATCATTTTTTGGTAAAGCGGGTTGAACTGAAGAAATGGAAGAATTTTTAGGATTAGCGGGTTTGTCGGACGAAGTAACGGCAATTGGCGACCTGGCTTTTTCTTGAGCAGCTAACTCCGCACCCTCCTTTTTATTTTTATGAAATTCCTCTAACAATTTTTTACTCTCAGCGCTCTCCTCTATGACTATTGCCGGTTTATCGACGATTCTGTTTGTATAATTTTTAAAATCGTAAACAACGTTGTCAACATAGCTTGCGAACATTATCGTCCAAGAAACAATAACCGCAAACATGCCCTCAATAGCGCCTCGTTTGAATGACTTATATTTGGGGTTCATTGTCCGTTTATTATATCAATTTATGTAAAATTGCGCACAATACGACTAAAATTATCGGAAAAAACCAGACACCGTCGCTTTTACGGCCTCAATTTTCCCCGGGTCAAGATTTTTACCGACTAAAATGGCGGAGATGCCGATGGAGACGATAAAAAGAAATCCCAGAATAAATTTAAAAAAATTTTTATTTACCATGAATTCAATTAATGTT
>JBBTTN010000124.1:0-1968 GCA_038064235.1 Patescibacteria group bacterium | reverse complement strand
CTCGAATGCTAAAATCGACTCATGAGTCCAAAAGAAACGCTTGCACAACTGATAAGTGAAATTTTTGGGGGGATTATTAACGATTGCTTAACATTTACAAAAATTAGACTACACCACAATCCTGTCTATAAATCACTCGAAACTGGTGGAGGAAATTTCCTCATGACTCTTGGATTATTATCCACCCTAGGTTTCATGGCAAAAATATATGCACATCTTTCCAACCCTAGTTCATTTTTTGATTCTAATAAACATGATGAAGTTAAAAAACTAAAATTCGAGATTATCAAAAGGCCAGGAATTAACAAAAAGCTGCTTGATTATCTCAAAATTCCACCCATGGGATCTGTTAATGAAGAAGATGCCTTTGTAAACTTGGTCAACAGGGTTCAGTCCGATAACATCGTTTATCTTGGGTTAGATGTCAGGTCATCACGGAAAATTTGGAAAATTTACAGGAATAAATTAGCTCACCTCACCATTCCCTTATCTCCCGTCGGCGTTTACGATAAGGATATGTCCCATTTAACCTGGGGAGTGGTTGAACACGAAATCAGCAAGTTGGGATCATTCTTGGCTAAAGACGACCTTATCTTATGTAATCCAGATAAATTAATACAGGATGCGAAGACGATTGGAACATGGCTATGCTCTTACATAGACTCTCGTAATGAGGAAACGGCGACCAATACGTTGAAATGGTTAAAATCTGAATTAGCTTAGCCATAACTCACCTGTTTTCAAAAACGGTTCTCAAGTTTGCAAACCTCTACATAAAGCAGTGTAGGGATCGATTTTTGTACCACTAGTAAGCTCTAGGTTAAATAATTTAACGGATTTTTTCTAAGTCCTCAATCAAACATTGTAAGGAAGTATCCGGTCCACCATAATGAAAGGTATAGCCTTCATTAAATTTTCTCATACCATAAGCATTCAAGAATCTACTTATCTCCCTGAACAATTCCTTTACTTTTTCCAACTCATTATTAGGTAACCTTTGGAAACGATTGTGTTTTTCTAATTTTACCCTTCTCGAGGAGTGTCCGACCTCTCTATGTCTAACATCAATATATTTCTCTGATTTTGTCCGAAGTGCTTGAATTTTATTTTTTTCAATAACAGTTAATCCGGAAAGACTGTATAAATTCCAACTAAATTTTTCATCAAACAAATTATGTATCGATAAAAAAATTACCCTCGTATAGGAATCTAGGACTGTTGATGTAAATATATTGTAACGAGTTCTTTCAAAAAGTATGCTCTTTAACAACCTCTGGGATAAATCTAAGACGGTGTTTGCCTTTGCCAATTCTTTACTCAAATGTTCCCAAATTTCTTTATCTTGCATATTTTATAATTGAGGCGAAATTTAACGAACTGCCCCTTCCAAACTCACCTTCTTTGGTTCATCCTATCTATAAAATTACCCACTTTCCCCATCAAACTAAACTTATCATGAAACCCGTTATATAAATCAATCAATTTTTCTCGAAAATGATAAACAATTATTCCCGTACCCAATCCACCTAGCCACAAGACACTGGTGTCAGGGTAAATCCTCCAAATAATTACACTGGGCAATATAAACAGGAAGATTGGCAAGACTAAGACTATTAATCCCTCGACCGGAATGACCACAAACCAGAAAAATAATACGCTTAGTGCGATGGCCATCATACTTCCAATCTTCTTCATCTTCATATACCCACAATTCTATCACTTAGATAGCAACCGAAGGGGCAAGAAACCTCCTCACCTCCACCAACTCAAAATCAAAGCTATCAATACTCGCCCACCTATTCCCTATTATATCCAAGAGAGTTTACATAAACCACCAAAGTTAATCAGGCAAAAGCCAATCCCTTATATATCCTCCAATTCAGGCCAAAATAGGTTCCCACATAGTCCACCAGGGCCTGCCAAAAATACCCAATTGACATCTGCTTCAAAAAATAGTTTCATTAATGA
>JBBTTN010000123.1:0-7381 GCA_038064235.1 Patescibacteria group bacterium | reverse complement strand
AGTTGCCCTGCCACGCGCATGGCATCGCGACGCTCGTCGCGCCAAGTGCAAGCGCTGGCAAACTTTTCGCCACTCGGTTGCCAAACTTTTATAAACACCCCCACCACCTCAAAGTTTTGCACTTTAAGCAACGCCGCCGCCACCGACGAATCCACCCCCCCGCTCATTCCCACAAAAACTTTTTTCTTTACCCCTTTCACCACTTTTCTCATTTACAAACATTAGCACATTCCATACGACCGTACAAAGTGTGCTAATATATTTATATGGAAAAATCACAAATAAAAGAAGGGATATTAGGAATAATTTCTGTGGCTGGTCTACTTGCTTTCGCCGCTGTTGCGCCAAACGCAATTCAAACACTAGAACATTTTGGTATAGTTAAAAGAAAATATTCACAAAAATACTATATTAATAGAACCGTTAAACGACTGGTAGATCAAGGTTTGGTAATTTTACAAAGAAACACCCAAGGGATACTTTGTGCCAAGCTAACACCTAAAGGTAAAGAAAAGATTGAGGAGTATCGTTTAAAAGATTTTACAATCATAAAACCAAAAAAGTGGGACAAAAAATATCGAGTGATAATTTTTGATATTAAAGAATGGAAGCGCAATATCAGAGATCGTCTGCGACGATGGTTGGAACACGTGGGCTTTATAAAATTACAAAACAGCGTTTGGGTTTATCCTTATGAATGTCAAGAAATTATCGCCTTATTAAAATCCTATTTTAAAATTGGAAACGAAATACTTTATTTAACTGTTGAATCAATTGAAAATGATAAATGGTTAAAAGAAAGTTTTGAACTTAAATAATCATAAAAAATAATTATCACAAAATTTACGACCGTACAAAGTGTGCTAATAAAACACAATGATTCCTAATCCTGTCAATAGTAACAACAGGCTAATTTTGAGGTAAAATGGTCATAATAAATCTATGGCAACTATTTGGTTTCAAGCAATTATGAGTGTGGTGGCGGTGAGCGTGGTGTCGTTAATCGGCGCGATTACTCTTTCATTGCAAATTGCTCGGTTAAAGAAAATTGTCTTCGCTCTTGTGGCCCTCGCCGCGGGCGCGCTCTTTGGCGATGTGATTATTCATATTATTCCCAAACTTTTTGAATCGGGAGTGGCACCAAAAATTAGCGGTTTGTTTTTACTTATCGGAATTTTAACTTTTTTTATTCTTGAAAAGTTTCTTCATTGGAGTCATCAACACGAAATGAATGAGTGCGTTGAGCCCGGCCATAATCACCCGCCGATGTCGCTCGGTAAATTAAATTTAACCGCCGACGGTTTGCATAATTTTATTGACGGTTTAATTATTGGCGCCAGTTATTTAGTCAGTCCCGGCGTTGGTCTTGCCACAACTTTCGCGGTAATCCTTCACGAAATTCCTCAAGAGATTGGCGATTTTGGCATTCTAATTCACGCTGGTTTTACCGTAAAAAAAGCGCTCCTTTTTAATCTCCTCTCCGCTTCGCTTGCTATTTTTGGCACAATTATCGCCTTAATGCTTGGTTCGCAAGTGACCGTGTTTGGCACTTATCTTTTAGCCGTGGCGGGCGGAGGCTTTCTTTATATTGCCGGCTCCGACCTTTTGCCGGAACTTCAAAAAACCACCGAAGTGAAAAAATCTTTAATTCAATTTTTAGCAATGCTGGTAGGAATTGGACTAATGTTTGCTTTACTTTTATTTGAATAATTTTTACGCGTCTAATAATTTTTTATAAATCTCCACTGTGACGCGGATATCAGCCAGCGCCGTGTGGGCTTTTTCATTTTTTATTCCAAAATGTTCACTTAAAGCTTGAAGCGAAAATCGTTCCAATCGTTCATTATCATAAAGTTTGGCGAAGGCGAGTGAAATTAAATCAAGTTTATGGTAATGCATCGGATTTTTAAGCCCCGTTTTTTTAAACGCTTGATTTAAAAAACTCCAATCAAAAGTCACATTTTGCGCCACCATCACGGAGTCTTTTAATTTACCCGAGACGGTTTCCAAAACTTTTTTTAAATCAGGCGCAAACAACCATTCCATCTCATTGTAACCATTTATCCGCAGGGCTTCAGGTTCCGCCAGTTCCAAATGTTCCGGTTTAATTTTAAATTCAAACTCTTCAACAATTTCTAATTTTGCCCCTCGTCCCGCGCGAGAAATTTGGCGCGCGACAATTCCGCCGATTTCAATAATTTCATGAACCATCGGGTCAAGACCAGTGGTTTCCAAATCAATAAAAGCTAAATTATGTTTTTTCATGGCAAGTAACGAGCTTTGTTGGCTTTATGTTCTTCAAAATCAACGGCGTAATGAGTCATATTTTGGCGGTCAGCTAAATAATACCAATAGTCGGATTTTATCGGCCGAAGTGCCGCTTCAATCGCAGAAAGTCCAGGATTAGTAATGGCGCCTGGTGGCAAACCTTGATGTTTGTAAGTATTGTAAGGCGAGTCATTTTTTAAATCCTCCAGTGAAAGTTCAAAAGTATTTTTGCCGATAATGTATGGGAAAACCGCATCCACTTGAAGCAACATTCCGCTATCCACGCGTTTCCATAATATGCCAGAAATCATTTGACGAACTTCATCCACTTTGGCCTCTTCTTCAATCAACGACGCCATCGTAATAATATCTTCAAAACTTCGCTCACTATTTGCAATTTCAGTTTGAAGTGGCGCCACACGCCGTTCAAAATTAGCGTTCATTGAAGTGACCACTTGTGACGGTCGCACTGTAACGGGGAAAAAATAAGTGTCGGGAAAAAGTCGCCCTTCAAACGATTCCGCCTCAGCTAAAAAACCTTCCATATCAAAATCAGGAATTTGTTTTTTTATAATTTTGGCAATTTCCGCGTTAGTCACACCTTCAGGCAAAGTTATTTTTTTTACCGGCACCCCAAATCGCCCGCGCGCCAAACGATAAGCTACCGTTAGCACCGATTCGCTTTTAGTGAAATAATAATCCCCCGCTCTAATCATCCCGCTTGGCGAAAAAAAACGAAGCGAGAGTTTAAAAAGTAAAGACGAGCGGATGGTAGAAAAATTTTTTAATTCCTCGGCAATTTCACTTGCCGTTTTTCCTTCATCAACCGTAAAAATTTTGTAAGTCGGAAAATGATTAGGCGCCGAAAAAATCAACCATAAAAAAATAATAAAGAAAATTCCGAGGAGAACAATAATTCGCTGGCGAGTCATAAATAATTAAATCGGCAAATTAGTGGGTGGTTCACCGCGCTTGCTTTCAATATGAGCGAGTGACGGCGTTTTAGCAACTTCACCGGGAAAATGATAAATCGTGGCCAATTCTTCAGCGTTAAGCACAAAAGGTCTGCGCTGAACCGGCGGATAAAAATATGACCGTCTCACATACGCCTCAAACATTTCTTTTTTTCTTTTTGCCAAACGCCAACCAAACGGGTCTTGCCATGGAAAATCAAAACTGGTTTTTAGCCCGGGTTTAAAACCGTTTAAATGGAGTGAACCGAATTGTTTAAACGCGCTCATTAAGCCCACTTGATTGTAAACATTAAACTTACCATCGCGTGCCAAATAAACCGCGCGGATTCCGCAATCAAAACCCAACTTGGAAACACTCCGCTCCACCGCCTCCACCACCTCGCGCTGACCAGGGGAAAGCATTAGGGCGCCAAAATTCGCGCCCTCTTCTTTGGATTTATCACGATTCATTAATTTATCCACTAACGCTTTACTGTCCTCGCGCCAATCTTGCCTGCCAAACCATTTGCCCAAAATTGGAAAGCGGTCTTTGGTTTTCATTATTAAAATTTGAATCCACACTTGTTCGCCTGCACCCACGGTACCCAGATATTCAATCACTGGTGTCATTGGGTCAACCTTAAACTCCTCCTTCGGGTCTTTATCTAAACCGTAATCAATGTAAGTTTTAATTGGATATGCATCCTTTTTATCCAACCCAAATTCCACGCCCCAAAACGCCCACTTGGCTTTAGGGTCGCCATAAGCCACCTCGCGCGTGTAATCTTCCACTTCATAAATTTCAATTTCCGGATATTGCGAATAAAGATGTGATTGAACTAAATTTTTAAAAAATTTTGGCACCCGAATAATAAACCGAATTTTGCCTTCATCAGAAATTAGCTCCAGCGAAAACCACGAGCGCACAATGCCTTCGGTAAACCGCGTGAGCCATGTGCCTTCAAAACCTTGATGAAAAATGCCAAGCGCCACTTCCATCGCCTTGGGCGACTTGCTGATAATTTTCGGCAACTTGATTTCCAAATTCACCCAGGGATTTTTTTCCTTCAAATAATAGGCACGGATATAACGATACCAAAGATGATAAAGCGTGTAAGCTAAAATCACCGGCGCCCAATAAACCGCATTATAAATTATCGTATTAAAAGTAAACCAAAGCGAAGAAACAAAAACTTCATTAAAAGGCATAACCCTTTAATTCTACAACAAAACTTTTTACACGGCTACATCAAAGTTGCGCCTTGATATAGTTTTTTTATTTTAGAGTCTTCTCTTTACAAATTAGCAATTAGTGTTATGTCAAGGAGAGTCCTTGCCAGTGGCAATTACCTTATCAATTGACACATAATTCCTAGAATCAATATTTGCGTCCACAAATTTTTTATCTGGAGGCAAACTTAATTGCACAGAATTACACTTAATATAATAGGAATCCGATTTAATTACTCGTCCCAATTTTTTTTGCATGTCAGGATAATAGTCTTTCAGATGTCCGCCATATCGAGCAAGAAGATCACTAATGCCGATATCAAGAGGAATTACTGAATTATCAGGAAGCCTTCTTAAAAACGTCAAACCATCCTCACTAACAAAATTGAAAGGGATAGATTTAACATCCAAATCTTTTAACGATTCCACCTCATGGACTCGTTCGGTAATTTTTTCTTCATTAAGTTGTAAAAATGAGTGAATTAATCGGTTGTAATAATTTGGCTCAACCGCAATATAAGCCCGGGCGCTTAACAAACAAGCCAACTCGTAACCACCGCTGTGATATGTTCCTATTTCAACCACTACCTTATCCTTAAATGACTCTCGAAGCTGTTCAATTTTTTCTATATCTAAACGTATGATGAAATCATGTACTCGATAAAAAAACCCATCATCAGGACTTGTAAATTTTTTAACTATGCGATCATCAGTGGTGACATCATTGCTGTCAAGCGAAGGTAATTTTTCTTTGTTGATACCGGGTATCAAATCATCTACAGCAGTTAAGTGTTCTAAAATAAATTCCGCATTTAAGTCTTTTGAGTGCTTTTCAAAGAACTCAGAACCTGGATCGTAATACAGGCCATTTTTTTCATCAAGATTAAGATGCCATCTCTTAAAAAGTTTTTGCCATTCTGAAAAAGAATATCTATCTTCCGATCTTATTTCTTCCAACTTCTGCCGTCTTTCCTGGTGATCTTCAATATTCTTCAATTCAGCCGCTTTTTCATCTCGCCATTCCTGAAATTTTTCCATAAATAATCACATTTTTATTCACTTGATAAAATTAATCCTTAACCGGGCGACAATAATTCTTACTATCTTTTTTATCGTAGTCAGCAATTATTTTATCATTATCGTCGATACCGAACCACGAACGACTGTTTGCATACATATAGCTTGTCCAATAACGCTTATTCTTCGTAAATCCAGAAGTCTTGTTTTCTAGAGCCGTCTTTAATTCATCAGAAGTCGGTAGTCTCCAGCCCTCTCCTAAATTGGTACACCAAACAATCGTACCCAGCCAATCCATAGGCTCAGAGGCTTCAGCTCCCCATTCAATTTTGACCCCTTCTTTGCTTTCGGCCGTTTGCTCGCCACCTTCAGATTGGCCGAGATCGCGAGGTTCTTTTTCCATACCCCAAATATAACAAAATCAGACTGGCCTGACAAACTACACTAAGAGTTTATCCACTCTGATTTAGGAATACCAGACTGTTTAATGATCGCACCCATTGTACCTTCAGGTATAGATCTTGATCCGTGATGTTGAACATGAGTCATATAAATTTTTGAATCGTGATATCTCCTAAAATAATAGTGACTGCCTTTTATGTGATGTAATTGAAATCCATGTTGAACCAAAAAGCCTCGGACATCTCGGAAGTCCCAGTTTGAGATACCTTTAGTCACAACACTAAAACTTAAACTGCGACCAAATTGCTAATACCAAAGTTGAAGATGTTTGCAGGAAGTTCAGACAGAGATTCATCTGTACTAGATTGAGCATTATTCCAAAGTCGCTCGTATTCTTCATCAGCTTCTTGATTTAAGATTGGCGTTATAGACTTCTCACGAAAACCTTTGATCTTTTGCGCAGCCTCAATGTAACCTCTCACTGCTTCCTGTAATTCTAAGTAAACTAGATTTGGATCATCTCCAACTTGGACAATATTAAATTCCAATGCCGCGCCGTACCATTCAACGCCCTTTTTAAAAACAATCCAACGATATTTACCTTTTTTAGTGGTATTTTTCACAACGCAATGATAGCACACTTTTAAAACTAGACGGCCACGTATTTACCAGACTTATCTTTTTTGAAGTATTTGGGATTCTTTAAATTAACGAGAATGGTATTGGGTTTAACGTGACGTTCTTTCATCACCTTTTCCAACACTTGCGCTTCCGGCAATGGACCATCGCTAGCAAGAATCTCTTTAATCACATCGCGCACCACGCCCCGGGTGTAACCCCACTCCGCCAGCGCGTAAATTCCGCGACCGACCAAAACAAAACGCTTATCTTTAATCAACTCATTATGACAAGTGGCGGGATTGGCTTTTTTACTAAAATTAGTTTGAATCGCTTTAGCCACCTCACGAAAGTGCATCGGCGAACCGTGTTTGCGAAGCACCAAAAAAGCGTAATCGCGAATTCCGCGCACGCGCACATTGGGCGATCTAGAAAGTCCCCACTCGCCCACTGGACTCATATCAATATCTTTAGAAATTTTTAACCACCGCTTAGCACGCACTTTATCGGCTTCAGTACGCTCCGGCGCGCCATATTTTTTGAGTACCGTTTCAATCATTTCCGACTCGGGCAACAAAACATTTTCATCCAAATCATGGCAAACCCCCCGCAAACAATCTTCAATTCTCCGCGCCAATTCCACATCCACCGTCCAACGATGATGAAACTCGTCACCTTCTTTTAATTTGGTAAACGCGCCACCAAGCACTAAAAGAAAGTGGGTGTGATTTTGCGCCAAATTATTGCTATCAATATGATTTAAAAATTCTTGCTCATGCACCACGCCACCGTACTCTTCCATCACTTGTTTTAATTCACCTAAATAGTGTTGCGACTCCTGAAAAACTGCCGACTTACGAATCGTATTTAAAGTAAACTCCTCAATTTGACGC